>NZ_BAABFB010000024.1:0-155724 GCF_039540555.1 Rhodococcus olei
ACCGGACCCCGGAGGCGACCGCCGCCGTCCTGGACCGCGAGCTGCCGGGTGTCGCGGAGGCCATGCGCCACAAGGGAACCGAGAAGACCGTCCATGCGTCCCTGAGCCGCGGGCTGGTGGGCCTGGCCGGCCGGACCGTGGTGGTGAACCTGCCCGGGTCGCCGGGCGGGGTCCGAGACGGAATGGCGGTGCTGGAGCCGATTCTCGACCACCTGCTCGCGCAGGTGTCCGGTGGAGGGATGCACGATGCGTGACCTGCTGGCCGCGATCTCCGACCAGCCGCTGGATCCGGCCGCGGTGGACGCCGCCGTCGCCGGACCCGAACACGGCGCGGTGGTGGTGTTCACCGGAGTCGTCCGCAATCACGATGGCGGACAATCTGTTTCGGCGCTCGAGTACCAGGCCCATCCCGACGCCGAGAAGTTCCTCCGGCGCTGCTGCGAGCAGGTGTCGACGGAGTCGGGGCTGCCCGTCGCGGCGGTGCACCGCGTCGGACCGTTGACGGTGGGCGACCTCGCCCTCGTCGCCGCGGTCGCGGCCCCGCACCGCGCCGAGGCGTTCGCCGCCTGCGCGCTGCTCGTCGAACGCATCAAGGCCGAGGTCCCGATCTGGAAGCGGCAGCACTTCGACGGCGGCGTCACCGAATGGGTGGGCCTGTAGCCGGGCTCGGATCGTCCACGATCGTCGACAGCCAGGTCCTCCCAGTCAGCGGCTGTGCGGATGCCGGCCGACGGACCGCCCTTCGTTGGCTGTCGAACAGCGGGTCGGCGGCTGCCGCGTCGTTCGGCAGCGTCCCACCTCTGCGCGACAGGGCTGCTCTGCCGCCCATCGACAGACCGAGGACTGCGTTGTTGTGCGGGAGAACCGCGGGTGGCCCGAGCCATGCGACGAAAGCACCCCGCGAGACTCGCGTGTACCGTGCAGGCAATCCACGGTGTGGGCGAGCACATCTCCGCGGCGTCGGCGGGCGACCAGCGTATGGCGGTGCTGGACCGGGCGCTCAACGTGGTCTTCGAGTGCTACCTCGACCGCCGAGCGTCCACACCGTCGCCGGTGAGACTGCTGCCGTGAGGATGTTGGTGCTCCGGCGCGCAAACTTGAGGTAGTCGACGATCACTTGAGTTTGCGGTTGAGCTTCGCTGCCGGGAAGAACGCCGACGCCGTTTTCGAGATCTCGTTGGCACGCTCCAGTTCTCGGTTTTCACGTTCGAGTTCGGCGATCCGTTTCGCCTCGTCCTTCGTGGTGCCCCGAGTTGTTGACCTCCTACATTGCTGCGAGTGCCTTGCCGAGTAGCTGCGGGGTGTTCAAGTCTCCACTCGATCCGTTCGGGCGTAGAGGTTCATGTTCGGCCCCCGGAGAAAACCGACAAGTGTCAGTCCGGATTCGACCGCGAGGTCCACAGCGAGTGACGAAGGTGCCGACACGGCGGCGAGGATCGGAATGCCGGCCATGGCCGCCTTCTGGACGAGTTCGAATGACGCGCGCCCGCTGACCATCAAGATTGTGCCCAGCAGCGGTATCCGACCGCTGCACGCGGCCCAGCCGACCACCTTGTCAACGGCGTTGTGTCGACCTACATCTTCGCGAAGTACCAGAAGGCGGCCATTTCGATCGAACAACGCGGCTGCGTGGAGTCCGCCCGTGGAGTCGAACACCGTCTGTGCCTGACGTAGGCGGTCGGGAAGTGCGGCGAGGACATCTACGTGAACGGTGGTGGTATCCGCTGCTGGCGGGTGGTCTGTCTTCAGACGGACGGCTTCGAGTGACGCTTTCCCACATACTCCGCAAGAGGAGGTTGTGTAGAAGTTTCGCTCTACACCTTGTGGGGGCGGAGGAACGCCCTCTGCGAGCGTGATGTCGAGGACGTTGTAGGTGTTGAGGCCGTCCTCGTCGACTCCATCGCAATACCGTGCGGACGCAACGTCGGCGCTATCAGTGACTACGCCTTCGGTGAGAAGAAATCCGTATGCGAGTTCGACGTCGTGTCCCGGGGTGCGCATGGTGACCGCAAGCGGCGTTCCCGAGACGCGGATCTCGAGTGGTTCTTCGACGACGAGTGTGTCGGGCCGTGATGAAGTGTGCGGTCCGCGTACGCGAACGATCGGACGGCGAGCGGTGATTCGTCCCATCAGGGTCGGCGCTCGAGCCGAATCAGAATGGCCTTGCTCACGGGGGTGTTGGACTTCTCCGCGACGTGGTCGAGTGGAATCAGTGGGTTGGTTTCGGGGTAGTAGGCGGCGGCGTTGCCAGCAGGAGTCGGATAGGCGACGAGTCGGAAGTTGTCGGCTCGCCGTTCCTCGAGGGATCCGTCGCGGTTCGTCCATTCGGAGATCAGGTCGACGTGGTCGCCGTCACTGTAGCCGAGTTCGTCGAGGTCACCGGCGTTGACAAACAGTACTCGACGGCCCCCTTTGACGCCGCGATAGCGGTCGTCGAGGCCGTAGATGGTGGTGTTGTACTGGTCGTGACTTCGCATGGTTTGTAGCATGAGTCGACCCGCTGGCACGGGTAGCCATTCGAGATCGTTGACGGCGAAATTGGCTTTGCCCGTTTGTGTTTCGAACGTGCGTGAATCACGCGGGGGGTGGGGGAGCGCAAACCCTTCCTTCTGTCGAACCTTGGCATTGAAGTCCTCGAACCCGGGTACGACGCGCGAGATCGAGTCTCGAATGAGGTCGTAGTCCGCTCGGAACGACGACCACGGCACAGGATGGTCGAGACCGAACAGTGCCTCCGCGATGCCACATACGATCGCCACCTCCGATCGCATATGTGGGCTGGACGGGGGGAGACCGCCGCGGGAGCGGTGGACCATCGACATCGAATCTTCGACGGTGACGAACTGCTTGCCGGTTGCTTGGATGTCCTTGTCGGTGCGACCGAGCGAGGGCAGGATGAGTGCAGTGCGGCCGTGTACGAGGTGGCTGCGGTTGAGCTTGGTGGAGACCTGCACGGTCAGCGAGCAGTTGCGGAGGGCTGCCTCGGTGACTGCAGTGTCGGGTGTGGCGGAGACAAAGTTGCCACCCATTGCCATGAACACCGAACCCGGCTTTTCGCGCATGGCGCGGATGGAGTCAACGGCGTCGAGTCCGTGTTCTCGTGGGGAGGTGATGCCGAATTCGGAGTCGAGCGCAGCGAGGAACGCCTCGGGCATCTTTTCCCAGATGCCCATGGTGCGGTCGCCTTGAACGTTGGAATGGCCGCGGACGGGGCACACTCCCGCTCCGGGTTTGCCGATCATGCCTCGCATCAACAGCAGGTTGACCGCTTCTTCGATGGTAGCCACTCCGTGTGTCTGCTGGGTCAGTCCCATGGCCCAACAGATGATGGTGGCGTTCGAGTCGATCAGTGCTCTGGCGGTGTCGTTGAGTTGCTCGAGAGTCAGCCCCGTGGCCTCGATGACGATGTCAAGGTTGACGTTGCGGATGTGATTGAGCCAGTCGTCGAATCCGGCGGTGTAGGTGTCGATGAATGCCCGGTCGAGAACTGTTCCGGGTGCGGCGTCCTCGGCATCGACGAGAAGTCGAGCCAAACCTTGGAACAGGGCCATGTCTCCGCCGATGCGAATCTGCAGGAAGTCGTCGGCTATCACGGCTCCGTCGCCGATCACACCGTGAACCTTCTGTGGGTCTTTGAACCGCAGAAGTCCTGCCTCCGGGAGGGGATTGATGGCGATCACCCGAGCGCCGTTCGCTTTCGCCTTCTCCAGGGTGGAGAGCATGCGCGGATGGTTGGTCCCGGGGTTCTGCCCGGCGATCAGGATGAGGTCGGCGTTCTCCAGATCCGGAACCGAGACTGATCCTTTGCCGATGCCGATCGACGCGGTGAGGGCGCTGCCGGACGATTCGTGACACATGTTCGAGCAGTCGGGCATGTTGTTGGTCCCGTACGAACGGATGAGCAACTGGTAGAGGAACGCTGCCTCGTTGGAGGTACGGCCGGAGGTGTAGAAGATTGCTTCGTGAGGACTGGTCAGCGCCTCGAGCTCGTCGGCAATGATGCGGTTCGCGTCGTCCCATTCGATCGGCTCGTAATGCGTCGCACCAGGCCGGAGAACCATCGGGTGGGTGAGTCGTCCTTGCTGCCCGAGCCAGTACTCGGTACGAGTGAGGAGATCATCAATGGAGTGATTGGCGAAGAAGTCGGGACCGACGGTGCGTTTGGTGGCTTCTTCGGCGACGGCTTTGGCGCCGTTCTCGCAGAATTCGGCGTGCTTCCGGTGGCCGGGTGTTTCCGGCCAGGCGCATCCGGGGCAGTCGAAACCTTTGTGCTGGTTGAGTTTTGCGAGGGAGGCAGCCGTGCGGATGGCTCCCATTTGTGAGACGCCTCGCTGAAGCGAGACAAGCACAGCGGGTACGCCTGCGGCGTATCGCTTGTTCTTGGTGACGACGATGCTGTTCTCGTCGTATGCATAGTCGTCTCGACGGGCCATCAGAAGTGCAGCCTTCCCCAGGAGTACAGACAGTCCATGGAGCCTGCACCAGCGAGGGGGCCGCTGTCCAAGACGAGCGCCCTACCGATCGATAGGCGGATCCGATGACGTCTGATCGAGGCGTGCCGCAGTGGCCTCGAGTGCTGCAACGAGAATGGACGGAGGGTCGTCGGTTCGGGTGATGAGGCCGACGAGAGCGGCCTCCGTGGCGTCGGCGAGAGGGGTGTACAAGAGGCCTGGCGGTTCACCGAACACCTTCAGCCAGACTGTGGGGACCACCGCGGCCCAGTGGCCGGTCTTGACGTGCGCATAAAGGGAGGCCACGGAATCGGTCTCTATTTGCGGGGTGTATGAGGCGGATTCGCCAGCGAACTTTTCGTCCAGGATCCGTCTGCCTCGCATGATGGACGAGAGGGTGCACAGCGGCAGAGCTGCCGCCTCGCGCCAGGTAATCTGCTCTCGGCGGGGCAGAATCTGATCGTCGGCTGTCAGCAATGCATATCGTTCGCGATAGAGCGGGAAGGTGCGGTAATGCGAGGCAATGTCGTCGAGATAGGTGACACCGCCATCAAGCTCGTAGCGATCGAGCCTTGCCGCGATTTCAGCCGACGAAAGAGCTTCGGCGAGGCTAACCGTGATCTTCGGGTGCCGCACACACAGCGGCCCGGTGAGATCGGCGACCGCGGCGGACGCGGTGGGTATCACCCCCAGTCGGACCGTACCGGTGACGCCGGACCGCAGACTGGCCACCTCGTGCAGTAGCGACGCCTGGTTGTCGAGTATCTTTCCAGCCCAGCGAACAATCTGTTCACCCTCGAGGGTGAGACCCTCGAACCTGTTTCCGCGAACGATCAGAGGCAGGTCGAGTTCGATCTCCAGCTTGCGGATGGCCTCGGACAACGCTGGTTGAGAAACCGAGCAAGCATCCGCTGCGCGAGTGAAATGCTCTTCTCGCGAGAGGGCAACGAGATACTCGAGTTGGCGGAATTGCATCTTGCTATCTTTCTATCGATCCGTCTACGACGGCAGCTGTGACGAAGGCGGCTCGGTCCAGGCAAAGGCCGGTCCATCGGGCGACTTCGAGGTCACGTTCGGCGACACGCGGGGTCAGACGCTGATCGTTGTCGCGCATTGGTGCCGATCTGTCTGGTCCACAAATCTGAGGGGCTGGCCCCCGTGGTGATGATCATCGCCCATTCTCGATCACCGGATGTGGATCGCGCGAGGACGCCACGCCAAGGATCGAATGGTTGATGACTGATAACGCCTGATCCGTCGGTGGTCAAGGCATGTCTGCGCTCAGGGCGGAATCTATCAGACATTAACTAAGCCGCTTCGCGTCAGACGGGTAAGGGCTACGCCTCACTTACCGAAGACGACGTCGTCGCCATCGGCTGCTCGGTCAACTGCAAGTGCGCCGAAGAGTCGACGGCCGCGTCGCGGAAGGCCAGGTCCTCGCTGGCGGGGATCGAGCGCGACACCAGCGTCTACAAGGCCGACACCATTCCGATGGAGCGGTCTGTGCTCAGGCACTCCTCCGGGTGGCATCTGAAGCGGCGATATCCTGGATGGGTATCGCCCGGGTCGCACTGCATGTTCGGCCCGGTCGTCGGGGGCCGGCGACGGAGAGTGCGTGCCTGATGACCGACAGCGATCCGCTGCGAACCCGCCGTGAGGTGGCCGACACCGTC
The DNA here is from genome assembly GCF_039540555.1 of Rhodococcus olei. Lineage (NCBI taxonomy): Bacteria > Bacillati > Actinomycetota > Actinomycetes > Mycobacteriales > Nocardiaceae > Rhodococcus > Rhodococcus olei. Next base: position 6,125 of record NZ_BAABFB010000024.1, read on the forward strand.
GCGGGCGAGCTGGGTGAAGTCGGGTTCGACGAGGCGGAGGAGATCGGGCGCGGCGGTTTCGGTGTGGTGTTTCGCTGCAACCAGAGCGTGCTGGAGCGGACGGTGGCGGTGAAGGTGCTCACCGCCGAGCTGGACGAGGAGAACAGGGAGCGGTTCCTGCGTGAGCAGCGGGCGATGGGTCGGTTGACCGGGCATCCGAACATCGCGGGGGTGCTGCACGTCGGGTCCACCGAGGGTGGTCGGCCGTATCTGGTGATGCCGTTTTACTCGCAGGGGTCCCTGGACGCCCGGATCCGGGTGCACGGTCCGCTCACCGCGGAGGAGGTGCTGCGGTTGGGGGTGAAGATGGCCGGGGCGCTCGCCACGGCGCATCGGGCGGGGATCGTGCATCGGGACGTCAAACCGGCGAACATCCTGCTCACCGACTTCGGGGAGCCGGTGTTGGCGGATTTCGGTATCGCGCACGTCACCGGTGGGTTCGAGACCGCGACCGGGACGGTCACCGGGTCGCCGGCGTTCACCGCCCCGGAGGTGCTCGGTGGGGATCCGCCGACGCCCGCCGCGGATGTGTACGGGCTCGGTGCCACGTTGTTCGCGGCGCTGACCGGGCATGCGGCGTTCGAGCGGCGCAGCGGTGAGCAGGTGGTGGCGCAGTTTCTGCGGATCACCAGCGCGCCGGTGCCCGATCTGCGGGAGGACGGGGTCGACGACGGCGTGGCGGCGGTGATCGAGCAGGCCATGGCCCGGACACCGGGGGATCGGCCCACGGTGGTGGCGCTCGGCGAACGGCTCCAGGGGTTGCAGGCCCGTAGCGGGTTGCCTGTCGACGAGATGGCGGTGCGCACTGAACTGGACACCGCGCAGCGGCCGCGTGACGCGGCGGTGCCGGTGCCCTTGACCACCGGCCGCTCGCCCGTCCGCCCGCCCTCGTCCGCCGGGGGACCGGTGGGCGGTGGAGGGAATCTCCCGGCCGAGCTGTCGACGTTCGTCGGCCGGCGCGCCGAGCTGGCCGAGGCGAAGCGGCTGCTGGCACAGTCCCGGCTGGTGACGTTGACCGGGATCGGTGGGGTGGGCAAGACACGGCTCGCGTTGCGGGTCGCGACGGGCGCTCGCCGAAGCTTCAGCGACGGGGTGTGGCTGGTCAAGTTGGGTGAGTTGCACGACGCGGCGCTGCTGGACGGGGTGGTCGCCGCCGTGCTGGGGCTGCGTCCGCAGTCGACGCAGCCGCTGCGGGAGGTCCTGGTCGATTTCCTGGCGCCGCGGGAGGTGCTGCTGGTCCTCGACAACTGCGAACAGCTGGTCGATACGGCGGCAAAGCTGGCCGAGACCCTGCTGTCCGCCTGCCCGAAACTGCGGATCCTCGCCACCAGCCGCGAGGCCCTGGCCATCGGCGGGGAGGCGGTGCTGCGGGTGCCGCCGCTGACCGTCCCCGACCAGGACCGCGAACCGTCGCTGCAAAGCATGCCCCGCTACGACGCGGTCACCTTGTTCGCCAAGCGCGCCGAAGCCGCACTGCCCGGCTTCGCACTCACCGACGACAACGCGGCCACCGTCGCGAGGATCTGCGCGCGGCTGGAGGGGCTGCCGTTGGCGATCGAGCTCGCGGCGGCGCGGCTGCGGGCGCTCTCGCCCGAGCAGATCCTGGCGCGGCTGACCGACCGCTACACGCTGCTCACGCGCGGCGGGCGGGGCGCGCCGACCCGTCAGCAGACCCTGCGCCTGTGTGTCGACTGGAGTCACGAGTTGTGCACGGAGGCCGAGCAGCGGCTCTGGGCGCAGTTGTCGGTGTTCGCCGGCGGTGTCGAACTCGATGCCGCCGAACAGGTGTGCCGGTGGGAAGAGGAGGCGGGTGAGCTGCTCGACGTGCTGGCCGCCCTGGTCGACAAGTCCATCCTGATCCGGGAGGAGTCGGGCACCGCGGTGCGGTTCCGGATGCTCGAAACCCTGCGCGACTACGGCCAGGAGAAGGCGCAGCAGTCCGGCGAGTTGCCGGACCTGCGACGGCGGCACCTGCACTGGTGCCGACAATTGGCGCAGGGCGCGGAGGCCGGGTGGATCGGTGCCCGGCAGCTCGACTGGATCGACCGCCTCGACCGCGAACAACCCAACCTGCGGGAGGCTCTCGAATTCGCCCTCACCGACGACACGGCCACCGACTCCGACTCCGTGTTGACCTTCGCGGGAGCCCTGCAACCGTTCTGGCTTGCACGCGGACAGCTGGGAGAGGGGCGGTACTGGCTCGGCCGCGCCCTCACAGCCCGGCCGGGGGGTGCGTCCGCGGTGCGGGCAATGGCGTCGTTCAGGGACATGGCACTGGCCGAGATCCAGGGTGACCTCGCCGCGGCGGCCTCGCTGGCCACCGAGGTCCGAGCCCTCGCCGAACAGTCCACGGACCCGGTCGTGCACGCGTACGCCGATTTCATAGAGGGGGGCCATGAGCTCTTCCGCGGTGACCACACCGCCGCGTGCGCGCGCCTGGAACGTGCCCATGACGCGTTCGCCGCGCAGGGTGATCTCTATACACAGGTATGCGTGCTCCTCACCCTCGGATGGGCGCACGAACTGCAACAGGACATCGCGGGCGCACTCGAGTGTCAAGAGAAGGCACGCGCGATCACCGAGTCCCACGGCGAATCGGTGTATCGGTCGTACGCGCTGTGGGGCTCCGCGGTCGCCGCGTGGCGCCAGGGCGATCGTGACAGTGCGCTGCGCCGGCTGCAGCAGGCGCTTGTCCTGATCCGGCGGAGGAAGGACCCGTTGCTGGCCGCACAGTGTCTCGAGGCGCTGGCCTGGATCACGGCCGAGGCGGGCAGCGCGCGGCGCGCCGCGGTGCTGCTGGGTGCGGCGCAGGCCCTCGGCCAGGTGGCAGGCACCTCCACCGTGGTGGTCCCGCATCTGCTCGTCCATCACGACGAGTGCGAGCGGACCGCGCGCCGGGCGCTCGGCCAGCGGGCGTTCGAGACGGCACACGGCGAGGGCGGTGCGCTCGATCTCGACGCCGCCATCGCCTACGCCCTCGGCGAGCAGCCCACCGCCGCACCACCCACTACGGGCCCGTCGACGGAGCTGACCAAGCGGGAGCGGCAGGTGGCCGATCTCGTCGCCGAGGGGCTGACCAACAAGGCGATCGCCGCCCGCCTGGTCATCTCCCAACGCACCGCCGACGGACACGTCGAGCACATCCTGACCAAGCTGGGCTTCACCTCCCGGGCCCAGATCGCGGCCTGGGTCACCGAACACAGACAACGCTGACTACGAAGACCGCACGAAAATTGCTGTCACACAATCGATTCACAACATCGATAGCAACTATTGCGACATTCACCCTGGCAGGGGCCGGTTTTCGGACCACCGGATCGCCAGCTGACGAATCTCCGACCGCCTCCGGCGGTTGCGCCGCCTGCCCCGGCGGGGCGCAGCGTCCCTCCTGCTCGAGGTGCCCGCGTTCGTCCGCGGGGTCCCGCGTACCCGTCGGCGTAGCGGGCGCCCGGGCGGCTACTTGCTCTTCGAGAAGTAGTCCCGCTCATAAGGACTGCCGATCGCTGCATGAGTTCTTCTTCCAGATCCACGATCCGACGACGGAGAATCGTCAGGGCAATGACATCGGGACCGCCTACCGTTCTGCGATCTTCTATCTCGACGAAGATCAGAATGTCGACGGCGGTTGAAAACCAGGCCAGAACTTGTAAGGCCCGGACACATGGCTGACAGTTCATGCGCGGGACATCCCTGACACCCTGCTGAGGGTGCGAGCGATGAGCGTGAATGAACGATGGCTGGAGATCCTGCTGACCCCACTCCGCGACGGGATACCTGTCGCCGAGACGTGCCGCCGGTACGGCGTCTCGCCGCAGTCGTTCTACGACTATCGCCGCCGGCTCGACGCCGAGGGCGTCACCGCGCTCGAGCCACGGTCCCGGCGCCCGCATACCTGCTCGGCACAGACCGCCCCGGAGATCGAGGCCCGGATCGCGGCGATGTGCACCGACAACCCGCGCCGGGGTGCACGAACCATTCACACCCGACTGATCCGTGCCGGACTGACACAGCCACCAGCGGTCTCGACGATCCATCGGATCCTGCAACGCCACGGCTCGGTGACCCCAGCGGTGCAGCGCCCTGTGCGTACCTGGCGCCGGTTCGAGCGCTATGCCCCGAACGACCTGCGGCAGATTGACGGTACGCAGGTCGAACTCGCCGATCGCTCGAAAGCGTGGATCGTGGACATCCTCGACGATCACGCCCGTTACGCGATCGGAGCCACCGCAACGCGGCGGTCACCTCCCATGCTGCGTGGCGGGCGATGGAGACCGCGATCAGCGAGAACGGCGCGCCGCGGCAGCTGATCAGCGACAACGGACTTCAGTTCACATCGCCCAAGGGACGCAAGCTGGTGTTCTTCGCTGAATGACTTGCCGCACTAGGTATTTCGCAGCTCTCGTCTCGGCCACGACATCCTCAGGCCTGCGGGAAGCTCGAGCGGTACCACCGCACCTTCACGGAGTTCTACGCCGACCGCGGCCCCGCCCACGATATCGACGAGTTGCAGCGACTGTGCGACGCGTTTCGCTGGGAGTACAACCACGAGCGACCGCATCGCAGCCTGAACCAGCAGACCCCGGCGAACGTCCATCGGGACCTCCCGAAGGTCGCACCCGGTGACGAGCCGCCGCCGGACGGGACCGCGGATCCTGCGGGTGTCCAAGGCGGGGTCGGTCAGCTACCGCAAACGCAAGATCGGTGTCGGACAGGCATATACCGGGCAACAGGTCACCGTCACCCAGTTCGGTGAGACGGTGATCGTCACTCACACCGGGACCGGGAAACCGCTCCGCGAACTCACACTCGGAGCCGTCGGCACCTACCACCGCAACGGCAACAAGCGTGGCCGGCCACGCAAGGACCGAACCGTCGATCCGGTGCGGGTGGTGTCAGCTGTGTCCTGGCAACACAGTGTCAGGGATGTCCCCGGACCTCTACATGTCCGATCATGGTTGGGTGGTGTGGATTTCGACCGCCGTTTCTGGCCTGGTTTGGACCACCGGCAACAGGATCACGGTTGGTTCCGTGTGGTCGGAGTGCGCGAGCGTGGTGTCTTGTCAGGAGGCCTTTCGCCTTCCCGGGAAAGGTGGTCTTGTTCCGACCGAAACGAAGGCCCTCGTCCTGTAAGGACTTGAAGCACGACTGCAAGGTCCTCGTCGCCGAGCTTGCGCGGCTGTGGCGCCGCGTTGTGTTTGCGCGCGTATCGTCTTCCCACCGGTAACTCCCGTTGTGTCCTTGCCCACCTGTGACCTGCCAAGTCGGCGTCGATTCGATCGATTCTGCGACAGGGGCTCGGGCGACCCGGTCGCCGACGAGCGGACTGACGACCGACCACGAGCCTCCTAGTTGGCGCGTTCTTCAGCGCGTGTCTTCATGAACGCCGATGCACGACTCGGCATGCGCCGCCCCACTATGAGCGCGCATTGCCGACATCCCGTCACCGGCAGGCGCGGTCAGGGATCCGGCACGATTCCTTCCGGGGCGAATCTGCGTCTTCAAACACTCAATCGTGCCAACCTCGCCAGGCCGTTGTTCCCCCGTCGACCGGCACCACGGCGCCCGTCATGAAGGTGGCTTCGTCGCCGCCGAGGAACGCGATGACATTGGCGAGTTCGTCCGGCTCGCCCAGCCGAGGGATCAGGTTTCCCCGATGGGCGACCTGCTGATTCTTGCCATGCGTGTCGGTCATGGGGGTCCGCACGATGCCGGGACAGACGCAGTTCACGCGCACTTGCGGAGCGAGATTCACGGCGGCTGACCGTGTCAGCTGGATCAGGGCGCCCTTGCTGGAGGTGTAAGCAGGCTCGCGGTACCCGGTCAGTCCTGCAATAGAGGCAACGTTCACGATCGCAGGCGTTCGATCGGATCCGCGCAAGTAGCGTGCAGCGTGCTTCATCGCCAGCCAGGCGGCGCGGACGTTCACGTCGTAGACCGCCTCCCAAGCCTCTTCAGGCAGATCCTCGAGGCAAGCCTGTTCGGGACTCGTAAACGCCCTGTCGAAGATGCCCGCGTTGTTCACGAGCACGTCCAGTCCGCCAGCCCACTCCACTGTCGAACGCACCATCCGTTCGATCTCGGCCGGTGCCCGCAGATCCACGGACACCTCCAAGCACTCGGCTCCAGCCGATCGAACAGCGCGTGCCGTATCACCGAGACGACAGGTGTCAACATCCGCCACAGCGACGTGTGAGGCACCCTGCGCGGCTGCCTTGACAGCGGTTGCTCGACCGATTCCTCCGGCGGCTCCGGTCACCAAGGCGCGGCGTTCGCTCAGCATGTGTGCACCTTTCGCGTTCGATGGACCAGCATCTGTGCTCTCGCGGTATCGATTTCGAGAAGTCGGTCGTTTGCTCCACGCCCTTGACAGTGTGGTGTGGGTTACATCAATCTTATCAAACGTTCTTCAAGAATCGATCAGGTTGGAGTCGATCCCAGTGACCGAAGTATCAACGCGGACCGAGCAACGCGAGACGCACGTTGCCATCGTCACCGGCGCAGGCCACGGAATCGGACGAGCCACGGCGCTCCAACTAGCCGCCGAAGGCGCCCATGTCGTCGTGAACGACATCAGCGAGGGCCCCGGAGGCGTTCCCAGCGCCGAGGTCACGGCGGGCGAGATTCGCGATGCAGGTGGCAGCGCCGTCGCGGTGACGGCGTCCGTTGCCGACGAGTCCGGAGTGGAGCGGATCCTCGACTGCGCGGTCGAAGCGTTCGGAACAGTCGATGCCGTGGTCAACAACGCTGGGATCTTCCGCCAAGTCGACTTCGAGAACGAGACCCTCGACGGATTCCTGGGTGTCATCAACGTCCATCTCGTTGGGAGCTTCCTCCTCGCGAGAGGGGCGTGGCCCCTGCTGCAGAAGTCGCAGCATCCCCGACTCGTGAACGTCGTCAGTGTCTCCGGGCTCTACGGCCAGCCCCGAATGGCCGCCTACAGCGCCGCGAAGGCAGGTCTGGTCGGCTTGACCAAAACACTCGCCCTGGACGGTGCCGAGTTCGGCATCAACGTGAACGCGGTCGCGCCCGCTGCGCAGACAGGTGACGTGCGCACCGCCGAAGGCGCGCGATTCCTGAGCCCTCTCGGAGAGCGCCGGACACCTGAGCACGCAGCCGCACTGATCGCATACCTCGCCAGCCCCGCATGCGAGGTGACGGGCCGCGGTTACGTGTCGGCTGGAGGGCGCTACGCGCGCTTCGCCCTGGGGGAGGCGCGGGGATGGACCAGCGAACACGCCGACCCGCCCCGATTTGCACATCTCACCGAGCGCTTTTCCGAGGTCGACGACCCCGCAGTCATTGCGTGTCCGTCAGACATAGAAGCGTCGATGAAGCTCGTCGCCAGCACATCCTCGGCTAACAAAGCCGAGTCCACCCGAGCCTGAAGGGAAATCAATGGAGTTCTCGTTTTCGCCCAAATGGGGCAAGTTGCGAACCGTTGCAGTGAGTCTCGTCGTCGCGAGCGCTCTTGTGACGAGTGCGTGCGGGTCAGGCGATACCGGCTCCCAGGATGACCTCAAGGTCACAGCTGCGATCCTGCCGGCGTATCAGAACCTCGCCATGAAAGTCGGTGTGGTGCAGGGCTTCTTCAAGAACCACGGCCTCGACGTCAATCTGATAGACAACACCGATCCTGCCGCTCAGCTCTCGGCAATGGGGAACCAGTTCGACATCATTCCGTCGTCCGGTTCGTACCTCTTGAACGCTGCGCAGAAGGGCCTGGACGCGACCATCGTCAACAACCAGTCGGAGAGCACGACCGAGAGCCCGGCCGCGCTGCTCGTGACGCAGAAGCCGATCAACAACTACGCCGACCTCAAGGGCGCCACCATCGGCGTTCCGCTCCTCACCAGCTACAGCGGCGCCAGCCTCACCTACCTCATGCAGAAAGCCGGTCTGACGTCGGACGACTACAAGCTTGTCGCGGTGCCCTACGCAGAGCAGCTTGATCAGTTCAAGGCTGGGAGGATCCAGGCCGCGATGTCAGCCACTCCGTTCACGGAGGGTCTCAAGAGCGCAGGGTTCGCCGTCTCGGACGCCGACATCTTCAGCGAGGCAGTCCACGCTGCCGCTGGTTCCGACACCATCCGGTTCTCGCCGAACTTCAACCTCGCGACCACGGAGTGGGTCAAGAACAACCCCAAGGAGGTCGAAGCCTGGCGCGCCGGTATCGAGGACTCGATCGAGTGGCTCAAGGCCAACCCCGCCGAGGGCAAGAAGATCCTCGTCGAGTGGACCAAGATGCCCCCGCAGATGGCTGATCTCGCCAATCCGCCCGCTTTCGAGATGGACATCGACCCGGCACAGTTCGATGCGATCTGGAACGTGATGAATGTTGCTGGACTCGCGAAGGGTAACTACCCGGGCGACAACATCAAAGTCTTTGCGGCAAATAACCGATAGCGCGGACCGCTCGTGCTCCTTCCGCACCCCCCAACACAGGGAGCTGGCTAGTGTTGTCACCCACCCATAACCCACAGCATGACGATTCAACGCTCTATAAAGTCAGCAACGCAACGGTCCGGCTGAGCGCCCACGGCGTCAGCCGAGAGATCCTCACTGATATCACCATGTCCGTGCGCGCGGGCGAGGTGGTCGGAATCGTCGGCCGGTCCGGTACGGGAAAGACCACCTTGTTGCGGGCACTCGGAGGCCTCGTACCGGTCGCGAGCGGCGAACTGAACCTGCGCGGCAAGGCGATCACCTCGCCCCCCGCCGACGTCGTGACCGTCTTCCAGGACTATGTCAATGCCCTGCTGCCGTGGCGCACGGTCGAACGCAATGTCGCGCTGCCCCTGCAGGGGAAGATCAGCAGGCGCGAACTCCGAGAGCGCGTCGCCGACGCGATTGCAGCGGTCGGCCTCACCGGAAGGGAGAAGGATTATCCCAAGAGTCTGTCCGGGGGAATGCAACAGCGGGTACAGATCGCCCGTGCACTGACAATGTCACCGAACGTGCTCCTCATGGACGAGCCATTCGGGGCTCTGGACGCGATGACCCGGGCATCGCTGCAGGACGAGGTTCTGCGCCTGCAGTCCCGAACCGGAACGACGATCGTGTTCATCACCCACGATCTCGACGAAGCCATCTACCTCAGCAACACCGTATACGTCATCGCCGGCAAGCCAGGCACCCTGGCTCTCCGCGTCGACGTCGATCTTCCGCGTGAACGGGACCAGGTGCAGACCCGCGAGATGCCGCGCTACGTCGAACTGCGACATCGGCTCGCCGAGGCGCTGGACATGGTGGGGACCCACTGAGATGCCACGCTTCGTCAATCTCCCCGGCATCGCGGCAATTGTCGCCGCGATCTGCCTCTGGCAGCTCGCCGCGTCCGTCGGGCCAGCCAGTGACTTGGAGTCGTTCCCGTCACCGGCCGAAGTGGCGAGCGGACTCGGCGAGATGGTCACCGAAGGATCTCTCTTCGGTGCGCTCCAACACACAATCGTGGTCACGGTGATTGCTTCGGCAATCGGAATCTCCGCCGGCGCACTGATCGGCGTCCTCCTTGGACTGGTACCGCCCATCAGACTCTTCGCTGGGTCAACCTTCGATGTCCTGCGGACGATACCCATGGTCGCGCTCATGCCAGTAGCTCTGCTGCTGTGGGGAGTAGGCGCCAAGACGGAGATCATCGTCGCCTCGGTCGCCACGACCTGGCCGATGCTCGTCAACGCCACAGGGGGGATCACAGGCGTGCACCCCCGGCTGCGAGAAGTCGGAAGAGTCTTCCAGTTCTCGTCCGCGAAGACAGTGCGCCGCCTCATCCTCCCCGCGGCCGCTCCCCAGTTGCTCGTCGGCGCGCGCCTGGCCGTCGTGACCGCCCTCATCGCGGCGATCGTCGCCGAGATGCTCGTCTCACCGAATGGCCTGGGATGGGCGTTGGTCAGTGAACAGAACTCACTCCAATACGCCCGCATGTGGGGCATCGTCGTCGTCTGCGGGATCGTCGGCTACCTGCTGAACCTGTTGCTGGTCACCGCAATGCATCGATTCGACGAAACCCAAAGGTCGTGATCGCGTTGAACACCTCAACATTGACAACCGAGACCGAAACGGCGGCACAAAGCCTCGACCACGTGCGCGTGAAGGCACCGGGCCCGCGCAGCCGGAAGCGGCTCGCCGGCCTCGCCGGGTTTGGTCCGATGATTCTCGGTCTGACACCACTTGTCATCGGCCTGCTGGCTTGGCAGATCTTCGGCTCCGAGGTGTCCTTCACCTTCCCACGCCCCAGCACCTGGTGGGACGCAACACAACAGATGTACGACAGCGGCGCCCTCATGCCGGCGATCCGCGAAACACTCGCCACGCTGGTGATCGGCCTAGCACTCTCGATCGTGCTGGGCGGCATCGTCGGATGGGTCGTCGGCAGGTCGCGCCAGCTCGAACGAACCTTGTCACCACTGCTGGACTTCTTCAGATCGATGCCCGCACCCGCACTGATTCCCGTCATCACCGTCTTGCTGGGCGCTAGCGTGACCACGGGCGCGGTCATCATCATCATCGGAGTAATGTGGCCGATCCTGCTGAACACGGCGTCCGCGCGGCGCAACCTTCCCGAGGTGCGACTGGAGATGTCCGGCGTTCTGGGGCTGTCCCGTTCGGCGAAAATGTGGCGCGTCATCTTCCCCTCCTTGATTCCGGCCATGATGACCGGCATCCGTATCGCCGCCTCGACCGGCTTCGTTGTCGTGCTCGTTGTTGACATCCTCGGCGCAGGCGACGGGATCGGTCGTCTGCTCCTCGTCAGTCAACAGACATTCGACGCTCCAGCAGTCTGGGCCCTCCTCACGATTGTCGGTCTTCTCGGCCTGCTCGTGAACGGACTCGCGGCCACCGCGGACGGCTGGGTCAGGAGGTCGATGTGAGCGGCCTCGCAGATGAAAGGCAAGCAATGAAACCGATTCTCACCGATGTCACGCTCGCTCACGAGCCGCTGTGGGCTCGAGCTGCGCACGATCCCAATGGTGACGCCGTGGAGTTCCAGGCCGAGACGCTCACCTGGGGCCAACTCAAGGCGAATGTCACTAGGGCGGCAGCCATGCTCAAGTCCCTGGGGATCAGCCCTGGGGGTCGAGTGGGACTGCTGTCACGGAACAGCCCAGTCTTCGTCGAACTCGCCCTCGCCGCGGCCGCCCTCGGGGCCTCGGTGACTCCGATGAACTGGCGATTGACCGCTGAGGAAACGACCTACATCGCCACCGACAGCGAACTCGAAATACTCTTTGTCGAAACGGAGTTCACGCACAACGCCCCGGTCGCCGATCGCGTCCCCACATTGAGGACCGTCCTGCCGGCCGATTACGCCGACTACCGCTACATCGTCGACGCCCACCCAGCCGACCCGATCGACTCGAAGACGGTGACGGAGGACTCGACCGCACTGATCATGTACTCCTCCGGCACGACCGGACGGCCGAAAGGGGTGCTGATCCCTCATCGAAGCCTGATCTGGCGCGCCAAACGCGCCGAGCCCGAGGTGCTGGCCAGCGACCGTCCCCTGGGCGGCGCTGTCGTTCCGATGCCCATGTTCCACATCGCCGGACTCGCAGCGACCCTCTACAGCCTCGCGCTGGGCAGGCGCGTGAACATCCTCCAGGAAGCGAGGGCCGATCTCATCTTCGATGCGATCGAACGAGGCTACGACCAGACCTTCCTCGCCCCGACCCTGCTCCAGACGGTCCTCGACGATGGGGGGCCGGAGAAGGAGACGATCGGAAAGCTGCGCGAACTTCGCTACGGTGCCTCGCCGATGCCACTGAACCTGCTCGAGCGCGCTCTTCGCGAGTGGCCCGAAGTCGAGTTCTCCCAAGCCTACGGACTGACGGAAACAGCAGGCGGTGTGGTCGAACTGACCAACGAGCTCCATCGGAATCGGGCCGACGACACCGTGCTCCGGTCGGCGGGCGAGCCGCTTCCCGGTGTCGAGATCAGAATCGTCGACCCGGTGACGTCCCAGGAGTGTCAACCGGGGTCCACGGGTGAAGTCTGGGTGAGATGTCCCTATATGGCCACTGGCTACCACCGCAACCCGGAAGCGACCGCCGAGACCTTCACGGCCGACGGATGGCTGCGAACCGGCGACATCGGTGAACTGAGCACCGACGGGTACCTGTTCATTCGCGACCGGCTCAAGGACATGATCATCAGCGGCGGAGAGAACATCTACACCTCAGAGGTCGAGCTGGTGATCGGCCAGTTCTCCGGCGTCGCCGCCGTCGCCGTCGTCGGCGTGCCGGACGACAAGTGGGGCGAGCGCCCCCTGGCGTATCTCGAAGTCGACGACCCTGACCACTTTGACACCGACCAGTTGCGCGAATTCTGTCGAGCCCGCCTGGCGGCGTTCAAAGTCCCCGACCGGTTCACCGTCATCTCCGTTCTCCCGCGCACCGCCACCGGCAAGATCCTCAAGCGCGAACTCGGAAAGGGGGCGGCCTGATGCGCGCAGTCACCGTCACCCGGCTGGACGGACCCTCGGCGCTGGAGGTCACCGACACGGTGCCACGGCCGACGATCAACGCGGACGACGAAGTGCTCGTACGTGTGCACGCGGCGGGTGTCACGTTCCCGGAAGTCCTCATCTCCCGCGGTGAATACCAGAGCCGACCCGAGTTGCCGTTCACGCTGGGAGCGGAGTTCGCCGGCGAGGTCGTCGAGGTGGGACGAGCCTCCAGGCTCGCTGTCGGTGACCGCGTCGCCGGCATCGGGCCCACCGGTGCCTTCGCCGAGTACGTCGTCGGAGTCGACGAACGCACGCTACCGATGCCGAACTCCGTCGACTTCGTGCACGCCGCGGCCATGCCGATGAATCTGCTCACGGCGGACTTCGCGCTGCACGAGCGGGGCCGCCTTCAATCCGGGGAAACCGTGCTCGTGCACGGCGCTGCGGGTGGACTCGGTTACGCGTCCATGCAGATCGCTCTGGCCATGGGCGCACGGGTCATAGCAGTCGTTTCGTCGGCAGCGAAGGCAGAGACCGTCCGGGCGGCTGGAGCACACGAAGTACTATTTGCCTCCGATTTCCTGGAAGGCGTCATAGAGCTGACCGGTGGCCGCGGAGTCGATGTCGTGGTCGACCCGGTGGGCGGTGATCGGTTCACCGATTCGCTTCGTGCACTGGCCAAGTACGGTCGCGTCCTGGTCCTTGGATTCGCGGGACGAAGCATCCCCACCGTGAAGGTCAACCGGCTCCTGCTCAACAACATCAGTGTGGTGGGCGTCGGGTGGGGGGCGGCAACCCGAGGCGACAAACGGATGGTCATCAACCAGTGGAATCGGTTGTTTCCGTCGATCGAGGCAGGGCTTCTCACCCCGCGCATCGACCGCACGCTCGCACTGGATCGCGTGCAGGAAGCCCTCGAACTCATCGATTCCCGCGCGGTGCAGGGGAAAGTCGTACTCACCGTCGATCCACAACTCGTAGCGTCGCCGGCATGAGTGCACAGGAAACTGCCGCAGGATGCGTGCCAACCACCCCGGCGTTTTCGTATCCCCACACTGATGACGTAACCCCGCAGATTCGACCAGCAGTGCGCGGCCACCGTCGTAGCCCTCAGGCCTTGCCCTGACTGCGCTGCAGTCCGGAGCGACCGCCAAGACCATGGTCACGGGCTCCGAATCCTTGGCGTTGCCGACAGTGTTCGGTACCGGTTCACAAGGGCCTACACCTACAATCAACTTAACGAACGATCGAAAAGTAGAGTGGACAATGACGCATTCAACGGCAAAACCTTCCGGTCCTTTGGCTGGCGTGCGGGTGCTCGACCTCGGCGGCCTCGGTCCGGGTCCCTTCGCGGGTATGGTCTTCGCCGACCTCGGCGCCGATCTCATCCGGATCCAGCGCCCGCACGAGGTCGACACCCTCCCCAACCCGGTCCTGGATCGCGGCAAGCGATCGATCATCGTCGACATGAAAAGCGAACGGGGGGTCGACCTCATCCGACGATTGGCGCGAACGGCCGACATCGTCATCGAAGGGTTCCGGCCGGGCGTGGCCGAGCGGCTGGGCGTCGGCCCTGCCGAACTGCAGTCAGAACATCCGGAACTGGTGTACGGACGCATCACCGGCTACGGCCAGTCCGGTCCCTATTCTCACCGCGCCGGGCACGACCTGAACTACATCGCGACGTCCGGGATCCTCGACAGCCTTGGCCGGGCGGGAGGCCCGCCGCTCATTCCGGCCAACCTGGTGGGTGACTTCGGCGGTGGGGGGATGCTCCTGCTCGTCGGGGTGCTCGCGGCGTTGACCGAGGCGCGGGCAACCGGTGTCGGTCGGGTGGTGGACGCGGCGATGGTCGAGGGGTCGTCCCTTCTCTGGGCGATGATGTACGGCTTCGAGGCGCGGGGAACGTGGGGTCCGGGCCGCGGGACAAACACGCTGGACTCGGGTGCACCGTATTACGACGTCTATCGCACGAGTGACGGTCACAACATGGCTGTCGCAGCGTTGGAGCCCCAGTTCTACGCGGCCCTGGTTTCGACACTCGGGCTGGCGGTGCGCCTGTCGGACGGAGCGCTGTCCGACAAAGAGAACCGGGCGCACTGGCCGGAGATCCGCGAGGTCCTCACGGGGGAGTTCGCGAAACGCACCCGTGCGGAACTGGTGGAGCTCTTCAGCGCCGTCGATGCCTGTGTCACGCCTGTCCTGAGCCGAGCCGAAGCCGCCGTCAACGAACAGAACGTCAGCCGCTCGACTCACCTGGTCGACGAGGAGGGGGTGGTCCATCCCTCTCCTGCACCGCGATTCGGCTCGGTGGACGCGGGCTCAGGCCGCGTGGGGTATTCACGCCCGACGCTGCCGGGACGGGCCGTGCCGGCCGGAACCGACACCAGGGAGGTCCTTACCGGAATCGGCCTTTCCCACGAGGAGGTCGAGGAACTCGATCGCGCCGGCGTCGTGGTGCAACGCCCTGCATACGCGCCGACTGTTTGAGGAGTAGTGAACCGAACATGAAGCTGAAGGACCCGGAGAGCTCGAAAGTGGACTGGAACGAAATCCGGTACGAGGTGACTTCGGGCGTATGCACCATCACGATCGACAGTCCGGAACGCCGCAACTCGTACACCCCCACCATGGCGACCGAATTGGTGTCGGCGGCCAGAACCGCCGATCACGATGACGAGGTCCGTGTCGTTGTGTTGACCGGATCGGGATCGTACTTCTGTCCGGGCGCCTACCTGGGCGGGGGACCGAGCACTTTCACGTTCGAGGACGGCTCCGACGGCAAGCCACCGGAGTGGCGTGAAACCAGCGGCACCATCGACGGCTACCGGCGCGACGGCGGTGGCCGCGTGGCTCTGGCATTCGCGAGCATGCGCAAACCGATCATCACGGCCTTCAACGGGACTGCTGTGGGGGTCGGGGTCACGATGACCCTTCCGACCGACATACGCATCGCGTCCACGGCGGCCAGGTTCGGTTTCGTCTTCGCCAAACGCGGGCTTGTGCCCGAGGCGTCCTCGACATGGTTCCTGCCACGTGTGGTCGGTATGTCGGCGGCGCTGGAGTGGCTGTACACCGGTCGGGTGTTCGGAGCCGACGAGGCCCTCGAAGCAGGACTCGTGTCCCGCGTTGTTGCACCTGAGGATCTCGACAGCACGGTTCGCGAGCTGGCGCTCGAGATAGCGTCCGGATCCTCTGCCGTCTCGGTCGGGGTCAGCCGACAGATGCTGTGGGGAATGTTGACTGCCAAGTCGCCGTGGGAGGCTCACCGGCTCGAGTCGAGACTCCTCCAGGACTTGGGCAAGGGCCACGACGTTCGGGAAGGCGTCTCCGCCTTCCTCGAGAAGCGGTCGCCTCGCTTCCCTCTGACCGTTCCCCAGGACTACCCCGACTACGTCCCGCCGTTCCCGGACAAGGACAAGATCGAATGACTGCTTCCGACAAGAACGCCGCGGCGGGTCCGGCGGGCCTGGACATTTCGCGGCTCAACGGATGGCTCGCTCCAAAACTCGGGGTCGAGCCCTCTGCGCTCTCCTACAACCTGCTGACGTCGGGTCGCTCAAACCTCACCTACCTGATCGACTACAACGGACAACACCGGTGGGTGCTTCGTCGACCACCCCTCGGTCATCCGGGGCACAACTCTCATGATGTGCTCCGGGAGAGCCGGATCTACAACGCGCTGACTGACACGAATGTCGCCGTGCCGGCCATCGTGGCGCAGTCGGACGAATCCGGTCCACTGGGCGCTCCGATGTTCGTGATGGAGTACGTCGACGGATTCACCCTCGACGGTCCGGCGGACTTCGACGAGGTCCCTCGCGCCGACCGCAAGGGAATCGCGATCTCGATGATGCACACGCTCGCCGACATCCACGCCCTGGACCCGGATGCGGTTTCCCTTGGTGATCTGAAGAGACCGGAATCCCTCGTCGATCGTCAGCTTCGCCGGTGGCTCGCGAACATCGATCGCCTGGCCCAGCAGCGGACGCTGCCCAGCACAGACGCCGAGCTGCTCCGCAAGATCCAGGCGGAGCTGAGCGCGCGTCGGCCGGCGCATGCATCGGCCGAGTCGCTGTGCCATGGGGACTTCAAGCCCAACAACTTGATCTTCCGGGATTCGACCGTAGCCGCTGTCCTCGACTGGGAGTTGGCGGCCGTCGGTGACACGGGTCTGGATGTCGGCTGGCTCAGTGTCATCTGGAGCCACGAGCTGACGCGCAAGTGGGCTCCACGGCCGGACAGTGGCTACCCGACCGCAGACGAGCTCGTGCAGGCATACCAGTCACGCCGCGTGCCCGTCGACGATCTCGAGTTCTACCAGGCCCTCGCCCTGTGGAAGTTGGCCTGCATCAGGGCGGACGTCAACGCCAGGCTCCGCGCCGGTGCGATGGCCGACCTCGACGTACAGGTCGCACCTGACGATGACGTCATCGCCCGGCTGGCGCACGCCGCCGGTGACCTGCTCACCGCGTGATCAAGAAGGGATGCGTAATGTCCTGGGATTTCTCGACAGAGCCCGAACTCGAGGCAAAGTTGTCGTGGATGCGGGAATTCGTCCGCAACGAGATCCTTCCGCTCGAAGTTGCCGATCTGACGGTGGACGCCTACGACCGGGTAACCGCCGAACTCAAGCAGGAGGTCAAGGACCGCGGGCTCTGGGCCGCACATCTGCCGACGGAACTCGGCGGTGGGGGAGCGGGGCAGCTTCAACTCGCACTCATGCACGAGATCCTCGGCATGTGTCTGCACGCGCCCCCGATCTTCGGCAACAGTGCACCCGACTCCGGCAACGCCGAACTGTTGTCCCAGGGCGGCACCGACGAGCAGAAGCGACGGTGGATGGACCCGCTGCTAGCGGGTGAGCTGCGCAGTTGCTTCTCGATGACAGAGCCGGGCACCGCCAGCTCGGACCCGACGCTGCTGACCACCACGGCGGTCCGGCGCGGTGACGAATACGTCATCAACGGACACAAGTGGTTCTCGTCCAACGCCTCGTGCGCCGACTTCTTCATCGTGATGGCCGTGACCGACCCCGAGGCACCTCCGCATCGGCGCGCATCGATGATCATCGTCCCGAAGGGGACCCCCGGTCTGGAGGTGGTGCGCGACATCCCCAACATGGGAGGGCCGATGGGGTCTCCGAGCGGCGTGGTCGTCCCCCACTACAGCGGTCCGGGTGAGGTCATCTACCGGGACGTGACCGTGCCGGCGGATCACATCATCGGCAGCGAGGGCGATGGGTTCCTCCTCGCACAGAAGCGGCTGGGCCCCGGCCGGATTCAGCACGCCATGCGTTGGCTCGGTCAGGCACGGCGCGCCTTCGACATGATGAACGAGCGGGCCGTCAGCAGGGTCGCACAAGGCTCCGCTCTGGCCGACAAGCAACTGGTCCAGCAGATGGTCGCCGAATCCGCAGCCGAACTCGAAGCCGCGCGACTGCTGACACTCCAGACCGCCTGGAAGATGGACCGCTACGGTGTCAAGGGGGCATTGGTTGACATCTCCCTGATCAAGTTCTGGGGTGCACGCGTGCTCTACAACACCATCGATCGGGCCTTGCAGGTCCACGGTTCGCTCGGATTCAGCGCGGACATGCCGTTGGAACGGATGTACCGCGACGCCCGAGCGGCACGGATAGCCGATGGGCCCGACGAGATCCACAAGGTGACTGCCGCACGGCGGATCCTCAAGTCCTACGCGCCGGTCGATGTTCCGACCGAGCACATTCCGACCCGCTCTGACGCAGCGCGGAAGAAATTCGCGCACCTACTCGACTCGGTGGCACTCAACCGCTGAGCGCCACACACGACTGAATCAACGGAGAAACATATGGTGGAACAACGGGATTCGAGAATTGTGGCAGTAGTCACCGGCGGAGCGAACGGCATCGGCGCCGCCGTCGCCCAGCGTCTTGCCCAAGACGGTGCATCGGTGGCGATCCTCGACCTTGATGCGGAGGCCGCCAAGGAGACCGCCTCCGTGATCGCGAAGCGAACCGGGGCCACGCTATACGGAGTCGGTGCGGACGTCAGCGAGTCGTCTGCGGTGGACCGTGCAATCGACCAGGTCGCCGAAGAGATCGGACCGCCAACGATCCTGGTCAACAACGCCGGAATCACCAGGGACAACTTGCTGTTCAAGATGACCGTCGAGGATTGGGACAGCGTGATGTCGGTGCATCTGCGAGGCACCTTCCTTGTCACCCGCGCCGTGCAGAGGCACATGGTCGAGGCCCGCTGGGGCAGGATCATCACCATGTCGAGCGTCGCTGCACTCGGCAACCGGGGGCAGGCGAACTATTCGGCAGCCAAGGCCGGGCTCCAGGCGTTCACCAAAACGACCGCCATTGAGCTCGGAGGCTACGGAGTGACGGCCAACGCGATCGCTCCAGGATTCATTGCGACGGAGATGACCGCCAAGACCGCCGAACGGATGGGGATCTCGTTCGACGAGTTCAAGCGGTCCGCAGCAAAGGCCATCCCTGTCGGACGCGTCGGTCAGCCCGAGGACGTCGCGGCCCTGGCCAGCTTCCTCGCGTCCGAGGAGTCCGGATTCGTCAGCGGGCAGGTCATCTACCTTGCAGGCGGTCCCCGTGCCTGATCCCCAGCCTCGCGTCTTCACCGGTATCGCCGACCTCGAAGCCGCGGTCGGGCACCTGCTCGGTCGCAGCGAATGGTGCACCGTCACCCAGGAGCGCATCACGGCGTTCGCCGATGCGACGGGTGACCACCAGTGGATCCACGTCGACCCCGACCGGGCAGCCTCCGGGCCGTTCGGGGGGACCATCGCCCACGGATACCTGACGCTGTCTCTACTTCCCGTGCTGTTGCGGGACATCTACCGGATCGAGGGCGTCCGGATGGCGGTGAACTACGGCTGCAACCGGCTCAGGTTCCCTGCCGCAGTTCCGGTCGGATCGCGCCTTCGCGCGGGGGCGACATTGGCGCGCGTGGAGCGGACCGAGCACGGCGCTCGCATGACAGTTGACGTCGTCGTCGAACGTGAGGGCGGCGACAAGCCGGTCTGTATTGCAGAGTCCGTCACCGTGTTGTTCATGTGACACAACCCTCTGCACGGGCAAACTGCGCCCGGCATCCTTCCGGAACGCAAGGGGAGGATGCCGGGCGCACGATTGTTGAGATTCTTGCGGAGCAGGCTCATCGCCGCGCTGGTCGAGCATGCTCCCGGTAGCCACGGGAATGGTCCGGCCGGCCCGCCCGCTTGGCCGGGTCCCGTTCTGCGATCTCCGGGGTCACTACTCGGCGCCGAGGAGCCCCAATCTGGACGCCGGGAACGATCGGCCGACGCGTCGCCCGATCGTGCTCGCCGAATCCGCCTGCGCGCACTCAAGGATTGTCGTCAAAGGCGTCTGTCCGCGACCGTGGCCAGGTGTATCTCCCGGCCGCGGTGACAGCTCACAGGCCTCGGAAGTCCGGCTGTCGCCCGGCCCGGAACGCCTCGATGGCCTCACGATGGGTTGCGCTGCGCATCGTGAGCCACTCATACCCGATCGACGCGTCCATCATCGAGTGCGCAAGTTGCCTGAGCCCGATGTTGGCAACGGTCTTGCTCCAGCGGATCGCGTCCTGGGCTCCGGCCGCCAGTTTGTTTGCCATGGTGTTCACCGCGGTGTCGAGGTCTTGGGACGGGACTGCGTAGTTGACCAGTCCCAAGGATTCCGCACGACGAGCATCGATGGGATCGCCTGTCATCAGGAGCTCCTTGGCACGGGCGTAGCCGATGAGCTGCGGCCAGATCACGGCGCCGCCGTCGCCGGCCACCACGCCAGCCTTGACATGGGGATCGCCGATCTTCGCGTGGTCGGCCATGAAGGTGATGTCGCACAGCAGAGCAATGGTCGCTCCCAGTCCCATGCAGGGACCGTTGATCTTGGCAATAATCGGCTTTTCGAGCTCGAGCAGGGAGAAGACGATGCGTTTCGCCGACGGCATCGACATGTAGTAACCGGGTGACCCGTGGGCATCCGCGTGGTCGGCCATCGCGACCAGGTCACCGCCGGCGCAGAACGCCTTCCCCGCGCCCGTCAGGACCACCACGGAGGTCTCGTCGTCGCGTGCGACGTCGGCGAAGATCTGGCTCAGTTCTTCATGCAGGTCGTGGTTGACAGCGTTGTACCGGTCGGGGCGGTTGAGCGTGAGGGTCAGGATGCGGTCCTCGCGAGTGATCAGGATATTGCGGTACCCGGAGTAGTCGACTGATTCCATGGTCGTCCTTCTTTCGTTGTCGTGGTTTGTAGGCTGAGTCGCCGACACTTCGGATGCGCTCGCGATCACCGGACTGCCCGCAAGGCCCCGTTGGCGGCCGGCGCGTTCCCGAATCAGCGTCACCTTCCACGGCGGACTTCAAGGTGCTCGCCGCCCTGAGAACTCCCGTGCTGTCGGCGAGGAAGGTGGTCGAGGTGCAGGCCAGAGATCTCGAGACTTCCTGCAGGTGAGCAACTTTCGGAAGCCAGGGGTGACCCTTGCACATTGGCATAGTGCTCCCGTCGGGTGAACCCCAGCCTGGCTCTTGACAGGGTGACACGACGAAGCGTACTTATCGAATATTCAGTAAATCAAGGCTTGGCAACGACCGCCCGGAAAGTGAGCACCGACCTTGACTAACGTCATCCCTGAGTTGGACCTCGTCGTCGAGAAGTGGCTGGACCGTTTCGAGGCCGCACTGACCTCTCAAGACGCGCTGGCCATCGGCGCATGCTTCGTCACCGATTCGCACTGGCGAGATGTACTCGCCTTCACCTGGAACCTCGTACAGACCCATGGAGCCTCCGCGATCGGGGAGGGACTCGCCAAACGTTCCGGACAGACCGGTGCACACCACTTCAGGCTCAACCGCCGGTGGGGCGGGGCCACTCGCGCCACGGTCTTCACACGCGATGTCGTCCAAGGGATCTTCGACTTCGACACCGGGGTCGGCGTAGGGACTGGTGTCGTCCGGCTCGTCGAAGACCCGGATAGCCCCATCGGCTATAGCGCGTGGCTGCTGCTGACCAGTCAGCAGACTCTGAACGCGCCCGGCGTGACGTTTCCTGACGAACGCAGCGAACGCTACGGCTTCACGCCATCGGTCGCGGGTGAGACCTGGCTCGAGAACCGTGAGTACCTGAGCCGTTTCGAGGATCGAGAACCCCAGGTTCTGGTTGTCGGTGCCGGCCACGCCGGCGTGTCCATCGCTGCGCGCCTGGAGCGGATGGGTGTCGACACCCTCGTCGTGGAGAAGTCGCCGCGAGTCGGTGACGTGTGGCGAAACCGCTATCGCTCACTGGCGCTGCACAACCCGACCGGTGCGAGTCACTTCCCCTACATCCCGTACCCCTCGCACTGGCCGCAGTACCTCTCGAAGGACCAGGTCGCGAACTTCATCGAGACCTACGCCCAGAACATGGACCTGAAGATCTGGACCAGCTCGGAGTTCATCCACGGGACCTACGACGAGGAGACTTCGACCTGGACAGCCACCATCCGCCGAGCCGACGGCGAAACCCGCACGCTCCGGCCTCAGCACATCGTGATGGCCGCGGGGGTGACCGGCAAGATTCCCAACATTCCGGATCTCCCGGGAATCAGGGACTTCAAGGGTGAGGTCATCCACACGTCGCAGTTCGACTCGGGTGAGGCGTACCAGGGCAAGAAGGTGCTGGTCGTCGGAGCCGCGACCAGCGCTCATGACGCGGCGCTCGAGCTCCATTTCAGCGGGGCGAGGCCGACGATGCTGCAGCGCGGTCCGCTCACGGTCGTTCGGCTCTCGACTGTCGAGAAGTACGACTTCGCCGGACTTCCGCCGCAGATCCCGATGGAGAAGCTGGAGCTGATCGACCTGATCGGTCTGTCGAACCTCGTCTTCCCGCTGATGCGCGAGGAGATCCAGCGAACGGCCACCAAGGCCCGGGCCGAGGATGCCGACCTGATCGAGGGCCTCAAGTCAGCCGGAATGAAGGTCTATAACGGTGAAGACGACGGCGGCTGGAAGCTCGCCGCGTGGCGAACCGCAAGTGGCTACTACATCGACGTGGGTGCGTCGGACCACGTGGTCAACGGCGACATCGCCGTTCGCCAGGCAGAGACGATGACGCGATTTGTCGAAGACGGCATCGAACTCACCGACGGCAGCATCGAGCAGTACGACGCCGTCATTCTCGCCACCGGCTACCACAACATCCAGGTCGACCTGGCTCGAATGTTCGGCGACGAGATCGGCAAACGTCTCGACGGCATCTTCAACCTGCGGGACAAGGGCAGCGGGGAGTTCAGCAACTCGTGGGCGCCGACCAACCAGCCGGGTCTCTGGTTCAACGTCGGCGGGTTCCCGCAGACCCGTGCCTACTCCTACTACCTGGCGTTGCAGATCAAGGCCCGGGTCGCCGGGCTGGTCCCGCGTGACGCGCACATCGATTCCGGGTCGATGCAGCAACGCTGGGAGCAGGATGTGGCGGGCTATCCGGAACTCGACAAGCGGGTGTCCTCGGGAGCTGGCCATGCCTGAACGGGGCGTTGTTCAGACCGGTTCGGGACAGGTGAGGGGCGTACTCAACAACGGCGTCTGGTCCTTCAAGGGGGTCCCGTACGCGGCGTCTCCTGAGGGGCCGCGGCGTTTCGGAGCGCCGGAGCCTGCCGAATCCTGGGACGGGGTTCGTCCTGCCACTGCTTACGGGCCTTCTGTCCCGCAGCGTCCGATGCGTGGCCTTGTCGCGGACATGTTTCCGATGAACCCGGTACAGGGCTTCGATGCGCTCCACTTGAACGTGTGGACGCCCGATCCGTCCGCGAAAGGACTTCCCGTCCTGGTCTGGATTCACGGGGGTGGGTTCCGCTCGGGATCCGGCAACGATGAGCTGTACGACGGTTCGGCGTTCGCCGGTGACGGGGTGGTCACCGTGACGATCAACTATCGACTGGGTGTCGAGGGCTTCCTCTACCTCGGCGATCGCGCCCCGGATCCGGCCGTGACAGGGGCGATGGGGATCGCTGACCAAGTCGCCGCCCTCAGATGGGTTCAGGAGAACATCTCCGGTTTCGGCGGTGATCCGTCCAACGTCACCATTGCCGGCGAGTCCGCCGGAGCGATGTCGGTCGCGACCCTCCTGGCCGTTCCGTCCGCGGACGGGCTCTTTCAGCGCGCCATCTGCCAGAGCGGGGGCGCCGACAAGGTGAACGGCATCGCCGAGTCGTCGAGGATCACGACCCGCCTGTTGGAAAAGCTCGGTGCGACCGGTGACGACCTGACACCGCTCTTCGACGCGTCCGCAGAGGACCTGCTGGTGGTGCAGGACGCGATGGCCGCCGAGCTCGCCTCGGGTGAGTTCGTACATCTGTATGGTGTGCCGGCGACTCTGGCCACGATCGCCTTTCTCCCCACGTCCGGCACCGACCTCATCCCCGAGGAGCCGCTGACGGGGCTCGCGAGGCGAAGCACCACGGTCGACCTGCTGGTAGGAGAAAACGCGGACGAATGTTCCATCTTCCTCGCGGGCGTTCCCGACGACATCGTCGCGTCCATGGGACGCGCGAAGCTCGCCACATGGCTCGGAGAAGGGGAGTCGGCCCGCATTCTCGCGCACTTGGGCGAGGCTCTCCCGGACAGCGCGGAGCGGGACCGATGGATCTGGCTCGAATCCGAACGCCAGTTCTGGTCGCCGGTGCGCCGGCTGGCTCTCACCAACGCTGCCCGCGGCGGCCGGACCTACAAGTACCGATTCGACTGGGCGAGCGACCTGCACGACGGGCTCGGCGCTCACCACGTGATCGAGCTGCCGTTCGTCTTCGGAACCGGATCGACACGGCAGGCGAAGGCAATTGCACGGAACCTCCCGGAAAACCTGGTGCACGCCGTCCGTACAGCGTGGGTGGACTTCATCCACGGGCGCGTACCCCGCCTGCCGGATGGTGTCCTCTGGCCCGCTTACACGTCTGAGTCGCAGATGCGGGTCAGGCTCGCAGAAGAAAGGATCTCCACGGTGCCCGACATCGACGAACTTGGCCTGGACGAGGCTGTGACACTGGAGCGCATCTCGTGAGCCGGCCCGGTCCCGTGCGCGTCGAATGGTCCGGCTCGGTCGCGCAGATCGTGATCGATCGCGGCGAACGCCGCAATGCCCTCACCGATCCGATGGTGCGCTCCCTCAACCAGGCACTCGCCGCGCTGGCCGACGACCCCAAGGTCACAGGCGTCATCGTCACAGGCGTCGACGGCGCCTTCTGCGCCGGCGCCGACCTGGACATGGTGAAAAGCAACACCGCCGCGGCCACCGAGGACACCCGCGAGTACATCGAAGCCGAGGGACAGGCGATCATCCGTGGCCTCATCGCTCTTCCCGTGCCAACGATTGCCGCGATCGACGGACCAGCGCTCGGTCTCGGATTCGACCTCGCCCTTGCCTGCGACAGCATCTTCATCGGACCCTCCGGATGGTGCATGCAGGCGTGGGGCCGGTTAGGCCTCATCGACGGCACGGGCGGCAGCCTCCTTCTGCGCCATCGGAATCCGACCGTGCTCTGGCGACTCCTTGCCGAACAGCCCCGGATCACCGGCTCGCTCGGAGCGGAGCTGAGCATCGCCGAAGACACAGGGGAGCGGTCTGCGCGTGACGTCGCCCTCGAGCGTATGCACGGCTTTGACCACTTCACCCGCGACGCGCTGACAGCCTACGTCGACGTGCAGCGCACGCCGATCCGAGCCGAGATCGATGCACATCTGGCACGAACCGCTCGCGTACAGGCCAACCTGCTGACCAGCCCGGAATTCACGGCCGCCGCCGACCGCGTGCTCCGCTCGTCACGCACCGACGAACGTGAGGCGAAAGGAACCGCTCATGTCTGACCCCACAGTGCCGGCACTCGAAGAGTTTCGGGAGTTTGTCGCCACATGGCTCAAGGAGAACGCACCGACCCGGCCCATCGCCGACAACGAGATTCGAACCGCAGGATGCGAATTCCAGGCAAGCCTCAACGAAGCGGGACTCGCCGGCCTGACCTGGCCCACGACATACAGCGGACGAGGACTGAGCCAGGAACACCTCCAGGTCTACAGCGAGGAAGCCGACCACTTCGCCCTGCCCAACTGGATGTTGGGCGTGAGCCAGAACATGGTCGGGCCGACCATCATCGACCTCGGGACCCCTGAACAGAAGTCCCGGTATCTGCCTCGCATCGTCAATGGTGACGACGTGTGGTGCCAGCTGTTTTCCGAACCTGGTGCAGGCTCGGACCTCGCTGGTCTCCGCACCAAGGCCGTGAAGGTCGACGGGGGTTGGCGCCTCAACGGGCAGAAGGTGTGGACGAGCGCGGCGCAGTACGCCAACTGCGGCGTGATCCTGGCCCGTACATCGCCGGAGCTCCCCAAGCACTCCGGGATCACCATGTTCATCATCGACATGACCCAACCGGGCGTGCTCGTCCGTCCCCTGCGTGACATGACGGGTCGGTCGCCGTTCAACGAGGTTTTCCTGACCGACGCCCTCGTCGGTGACGACTCGGTGATCGGTGAGGTCGACGCGGGCTGGGCCGCCGCGACCACGATGCTGGGGCATGAACGCCTGTCCATCAGCCGCACCCGCCAGAACCGCAGCCGCGGCCTGTCGGTCGAGTTCCTGACCTCTGCCATGCACCGCACCGGACGCAACAACGATCCGATCGCCAAGGACCGTCTGGCTGAACTCCACGTCCACGAACGGGCCTTGCAGCTGTTCAACGCTCGTCTGACCCAGGAAGTTCAAGCTGGCATCGACCCCCAGTCCCGTGGGTCGATCGGCAAACTCTCCGGTGCACTCCAGCTCCTCCGAGCCGCGGCATTGATCGGAGACGTTCTCGGGACCGCTGCCGTTGAGACGGATCCCGAGGACTCGACATGGGGAGACCTCCAGCTGGGCATCAATTCCGCGCCGGCCAACAGCATCGCGGGGGGCACCAACGAGATCCAGCGCTCCATCATCAGCGAGCGAGTGCTCGGGCTTCCACGCGAACCCAGTGCCGACCGCGGGGTCCCCTTCAACGAGATCCGAACTTCGCGTACCTAGACCCTCACAGGAAGACGACACCGATGCATCTGCTGCTGGACCGCGACCAATCCGACCTGAGGGACACACTTCGCGCGTTCCTCGCGGAACGGGCCGGGATTACACACACTCGGACGATGATCGAAGATCCTCGAGGCTTCGATCGCGAGCTTTGGGAGGCACTCGAGCGGGAGCTAGGTGTTCTGAGTCTGGTGGTACCCGAACAACTGGGCGGCTCCGGAGTCGGCCAGGTCGAGCGCTCGATCGTCTGCGAGGAGCTCGGCCGAGCGTTGGTCCCTTCCCCGTATCTCGCCTCCGCGGTGCTGGCAACCGACGTGCTCGTCGGTCTGGAGACCCCGGCCGCGACACTGCTGCTCAAGCGAATCGCCACGGGCGACATCGTCGCATGTCTCGCCGATGCACCTTGGACGCTGGACGACCTCGCCACCGCCTCGACCGATGGATCCGCTTGGTCAATCGACGGTAAGACCGGCCCCGTTCTGTGGGGGGCCGAAGCTGACGTCGTCGTGGTGAGAGCCCGCACGTCCGACGGCTTCGGTTGGTTCCAGATCGAAGGCTCCGATCCCGGGCTGGTCCGCGATTCACTCGAAAGGTTGGATCATGTACGGCGATCCGCCCGGATTCAGTTCAGGGGGGCAACCGCAAGCCCCCTAGCGACGAGGGAGTCCCCCGGATTCCACGAGCGCATCCGGGCGCTGGGAACGGTCGCACTGGGCAGTGAACAACTCGGCGGCATGCGCCGGACCGTCGAGGCAACCGTCGACTACGCCAAGGAGCGGTTCCAGTTCGGGCGCGAAATCGGGTCCTACCAGGCGGTTAAGCACCAACTGGCCGACATGTACAGCTCGCTCGAGCAGGTCGAGTCCGTGGTCCGCTATGCCGTGTGGGCGGCTGAGGAGAGTCCCGAGGAGCTGGCGGCCGCGGCTGACTTGGTGACCGCTTACGTCGGACCCGCCTACTTTGCGGCCGCCAGCAATGCGGTCCGGCTGCATGGTGGCCTCGGTTACACGTGGGAACACCATGCTCACCTGTTCTACAAGCACGCCAAGGGTTCTGAACTGTTGATGGGCACTCCTGCCGAGGCACGCCAGAGAATCGCAACCCAGCTATTGGCTGTGACCGGCTGACTCCACCGCGTGGCGCGCTCCGGGTTGTCGCTCAACCCGGGGCGCGTTTCCATGTTGACCGGGCGGCCATCCGCGAGCCGGGATGAGGTGAGTTCTGGCGTGTGAAGGTACTTCGGGCAGTCGATCAAGGAGCAGCTACGGGGCGTGCTTGCACCGGCGGTCCACGCTGGTGCCGGAGTTGTCCGGCGGCCCATCCACGAGATGGACGCTCCGCGTCGAGCATCCGTCGGAGCATCACGATGCGCTCCTCCGTATTCTTGCAGCGCAGCAACGAATTTCGATCGCATGCATCAGCGGGAGGCCGAGTGGATTACAGCGGATAGCCGCAGACGTGTTGGACGGCATGGCAGTGACTGCGGCCCGCCATCAGCAATGGCGGGGGTAACCGCGACCTGAACTCGTGTCAGGACTGGAGTGTTCCACAGGCGTGCTTCGAACCCGGTCGAAGTACGTGCACCTGACGGACGATCAGTGCTCCAGGTCGGCGAAGCGTTGATCGTCCGTCAGTACAGTGCTCCTGGGCGGCGAAGCGCTGATCGTCCGTCAGTGCAGCGCCGCAATGTCGCGGCCGATGATCTCCTTCATGATCTGGGTGGTGCCGCCGTAGATCGTGGTGACCCGGCTGTCACGGAAGGCGCGCCCGATCGGGTACTCCATCATGTATCCGTATCCACCGAAAACCTGCATGCATCTGCTGATCACGCTGGACTGCATCTCGGTGGTGTACCACTTGACCTTCGCGGCGTCCACGGGCGTGAGCGTTCCGGCATTCAGTGCTAGCGCTGCGCGATCCAACAGGCTCTCGGCGACGTCCGCTTCTGTCGCGATCTCGGCGAGAGTGAACCTCATCGTAGAGAGGTCACCGATCGGTGCGCCGAAGGCGGTCCGATCGAAGGCGTACCCGGCGGTCCACTCGTAGCTCGCCCGAATGGAAGCAGTCGCCATCGAGGCAATTCCGAGTCGTTCGCGGGGAAGCCGCTCCATGAGGTGGATCAGTCCCTGGCCGACGGTGCCGAGAACCGCCGATCCAGGGACGCGGACGTCGGTGAAAGACAGCTCTGCTGTGTCCTGCGACGTCAATCCGACTTTGTCGAGCTTGCGGCCACGCTCGAAACCGGGCATGCCACGTTCCACCAGAAACAGGGTGAAGCCGCGCGATCCGGCCTCGGGATCGGTGCGGGCGGCGACGATGACCACGTCGGACAGGATGCCGTTGCTGATGAAGGTTTTGGCGCCGTTGAGAACCCAGTCGTCGCCATCACGAACTGCCGTGGTGCGAATGCCCCGAAGGTCTGATCCAGCTCCCGGCTCCGTCATCGCGATGGCCCCGATGGTGGATCCGGCGGCCATTGCTGGGAGCAGTCGTTCCTTCTGCTCCGGCGTCCCGAGGTCTGCGATGTAGGGGGTGACGATGTTGACGTGGACGTTGAAACCGTTTGCCAGGGACGAGTAGCCGCCACGGGCGGCTTCCTCGTCGAACACCATGTTGTAGCGGAAGTCGATGGGACCGGCGCCGCCGAACTCCTCGGGAGTGTTGAAAGCGAGCAGCCCCGCCGCCCCCGCTTCCTGCCAGGCCGCACGGTCGGTGATCCCTGCCTTCTCCCAAGTCAGGTATTGGGGCTCCACCGAGCGTCGGAGGTACTCCCGGACCGTCGGGCGGAGCGCCTCATGGTCCTCGTTGTAGATCGTTCTCAGCACGGCGCTTCCTGTTCGGTCAGTTGCGTTGGACGTCAGAGGAGTTCGATGATCGTGGCATTGGCCTGCCCGCCGCCCTCGCACATGGTCTGCAGGCCGTATCGGATGCCCTGGTTCTTCATGCGATGAATCATCGTGGTCATCAGGCGGGCGCCGGATCCACCCAAGGGGTGTCCGATGGCGATCGCACCGCCTTGAGGGTTCAGCAGATCAGCATCTGCGCCGATGTCCTTGAGCCAGGCGAGGGGAACTGGGGCGAATGCCTCGTTCACCTCGTACGTCCCGATATCGGCGAGCGCCAGGCCCGAACGCTTCAGCGCCTTTTCTGTGGCGGGGATCGGCGCCGTCAACATGATGACCGGGTCGTCCCCGGCCAGGACCGCGGTATGGACTCGTGCGATCGGCTCGAGCCCGAGTTCCTGCGCCTTTTGCGAGGTCATCATGAGCAGGGCCGCGGCACCATCGGAGATCTGCGACGAGTTGCCCGCGGTGATCACGCCGTCCTCGCGGAAGGCCGTCTTGAGGCCGCCCAGGGTCTCGAGGGTGCTACCGCGACGAATGCACTCGTCGACGGAGACCGTGGTGCCGTCGGGAAGGGTGATTGGAATGATCTGATCCTCGAACTCGCCCCGGTCATGCGCGGCGGCTGCGAGTTCGTGAGACCTGAGGCTGTATTCGTCGACATCCGTACGCGAGAAGCCCCATCGGGTGGCGATCATTTCGGCACCGATCCCCTGATTGGGGTGGGCGCCGAATCGCGCGAGGAACGACGGGCCGACGACGTCGTGATCGAGGGCAGATGAGCCCATGGGAACGCGCGACATCGATTCCACACCACCGGCCACCACGACCTCATACTGGCCGGAGATCAGGCCCGCGGCGGCGAAGTGCACCGATTGCTGGGACGAGCCGCACTGGCGGTCGACGGTGACACCAGTCACCGACAGGGGCCACCCCGCGGACAGAGCCGCGCGGCGCGCGATATCGCTGGTCTGTTCACCGACCTGACTGACGCAGCCCCAGATCACGTCCTCGACGATCTCCGGGGCGCGCTGCACAGACTCCATGAGGCCGTTGAGAACCTGCGCCGAAAGTTCGACGGGGTGAATGCCGCCCAGCGAGCCGTTGCGGCGACCAACCGGGCTGCGGAGGGCTTGGACGATGACTGCATCCGACATGGGACACTCCTTGCTTTTCGAATGTTCGTTCAGCAGAATGCTAGGTATCGAAGACACCATGACGCAAGCCACATTTCAGGAGAAAGGACTCCCGTGACCACCAAGGATCAGGTCACGATCGTCGCCGGAGGTGCGTCCGGACTCGGGCTGCGTCCCCGCGGCATCGTGACGATCGCACCAGGCACCTCCGATACGCCGACGCTCCAGGGCGTTCCAGAGGGGATCCGCGACTCCCTCGGCAGCCAGGTACCTCAAACCTTCTGCCCGAGCCGGCGCGCCGTGTTCGGCAGCCGGGTCGGTGAGATCAGCGGCAACCCGATGCTGAATGGGGAGGTGATCGGACTGTGACTGCTCGATCCGCCCGACTCCCCGCTGAGTCGGTCAGCGACGGGTTCGCAGAGAAGGTCGCGATCATCTCCGGAGCGGCCTCCGGAATTGGGCGCGCCGTCGCCGCCGAGCTCGCGGCTGCGGGCGCGAGCGTTGTTCTCACCGACCTCAACTTGCAGGGCGTTCGCGATGTCGCCCAGCAGATCCGATCCGCCGGCGGCAATGCCTTGGCACTGAAGGTGGATGTCGCGAACCTGGGCGAGGTCGCCGACGCGACGGAACGCGCCGTTGCCGAATTCGGTGCACTCCACCTGGCTGTGAACAATGCAGGGATCAGCGGCCCCGGTGGACGCCTGGCTGATCTCGACGTGGGGGAGTATCTGGCCCTCATCGAGGTGAATCTCCACTCCGTGTTCTACGCGATGCGCACGCAGATACCTCACATGCTCAAGGCTGGCTCGGGTTCGATCGTCAACGTGTCGTCGGTGCTCGGCCTCGTCGCGCGTGCGGGGGCGACCGCCTACGCGACGGCGAAGCACGCGGTCGCCGGCATGACTAAGGCAGCAGCGCTCGACTACGCGACGGAGAACATCCGTGTGAACTCGGTACACCCGGGCTACATCGACACACCGCTCATCGTTCGGGCCGACGAAGACCGACGCCAAGGCCTGATCGCGAAACACCCTCTCGGCCGCCTCGGACTCGCAGACGAGGTCGCCCAGGTGGTCCTCTTCCTGCTTTCCGATCGCGCCAGCTTCGTCACGGGATCGCAGTACGTCGTGGACGGCGGCTACACCGTGCAGTGAGCGACGGACGTGCCTCAAGAAGTCAAAGACCTCCCGAGAGGAATAGACATGAGTTCTAGAACATACGTCGTCACCGGTGCATCGTCCGGTATGGGCGCGGCAACAGCGCAGCGGTTGCGCGCCGATGGCGGCAGGGTCATCACCGCCGACATCAAGGACGCCGATGTCGTCGCCGACCTTGCGACAGCCGAGGGCCGCGAAACCTTCGGTCGCGAGGTCGAGCGCCTTGCCGACGGTGTGGTCGACGGTGTTGTCGCGGCGGCCGGGCTCGCTATCGATGCACCTGTCACAGCTGCCGTCAACTACTTCGGCATGGTGGCTACTGCGGAGTCACTGCGGCCGCTGTTGAGTCGATCCGAAGCCCCACGCGCAGTTGTGGTCTCGTCGATTGCTGCGACCTCGCCGTTCGATCAGGAACTCGTGGATCTGCTCCTCACGGGAGCTGAATCCCGAGCCCTCGAACGCTGCCGTGACGTAGCCGGGGGATCGACCCGAGGCGGCGGCAACCATATCTACAGCTCCTCGAAGCATGCCATCGCCCGTTGGGTGCGGCGGCAGGCGCCGACACCCGAATGGGCAGGCGCCGGAATCGCCCTCAACGCCGTCGGGCCCGGAGTGATCGAGACAGCGATGACGGCGCCGCTGCTGCAGGACCCAGGAAAGCGTGCCCTGCTGACCTCGAGCTCGCCGGCACCACTGAACGGGCCCGCTGCCCCGCCGGAGGTTCCCGCCGCGCTCTTGTCGTGGCTGGTGAGCGAGGAGAACTCGTACGTCACTGGTCAAGTCATCTACATCGATGGCGGGGGCGAAGCCATCCGCCGCCCCGATCATGTCTGAAAGGACACCTCTATGCCGTACGCCGTTGCCATCGAATTCAGCCTCAATCCGGACACCGTTGATGACGCAGCGCGGGCCATCCGCGACATGCTCGAGACCACCCGCAATTTCGACGGAAACGAGAGCACCGAGGTACTCATTGACACCGACGACAACACCAGGTGGGTGATCTCCGAACGATGGGCGAGCGCTGACGCGTACGCGAAGTACCGAGACTATCGAAGCGGCGAGGGCAAGGTCACCGGACTCGCACCTCACGTACTCAGCTCGACGAGGCGAACCTTCGAGGTCCGCGGCACAGACTCCTGACCGGGTGGGGCCATGACCCGGCCGCCCGACCGAAGCATCGGGTCATGGCCCCGGACAACAGCAGCACCGCTAGTATTGGGACGTTCGTTAAGTACGAGCGCAAGAACGCACGAGGGGGCGTTACACAATGGAGGTAGTCGCATGGCCCGGCGCCTGATCGGAGAGGCAGCGATCCTCGATGCAGCGCGACAGGCGTTCGCGAGCAAGGGTTACGACGGCACGTCCATCCGGGACATCGCCGAGGCCGCCGGGGTGAGCCTGAGCGCGCTCTACTACTACTACCCCAGCAAGTACGAGGCGTTGTACGCCCTCGTGCTGGACGCGTTCGACCACTACTTCGCCGAAAGTGGCGAGGCACTGGAATCTGCCGGCGACGATGCCCGCAACCAGCTCGACGCCCTCGTCCGACACCTGGTCATGTACCGCGTCAAGAACGCCGCGCAGAGCAAGCTGCTGCTGCAGGAGGCTGACAAACTGCACGGCGAGGGCGCAACGCTCGTGCGGAAGAAGCAAATCGAGTCCAACGACCGATTTCACGCCGTCATCAATCTCGGAGTGGAACAGGGCCATTTCGAAACTCCCTATCCCGACGATTGCGTCCGCGCCATCATCTCTATGTGCAACGCGATATCGATGTGGTACCGGCCGGGCGGATCCCTCAAGGTCAAAGACCTCCAGGACAGGTACAGCCACTTCGCGTTCGAAGTGGCGCAGTGCTCCGCGCCACCGATCCCTGTCGGACGCCCCCGCCGTGCACGTGGGACCGCATCAACCTCGGCATCCGACGATGCCGCCAGCGTTGTGGCGGAGCGACCAGCTCCGCGCTCTTAGCTGCTGGGGGCAAGAGGGCCGGGCTGCCCGCCGGCAAGAGGTTCGTCTCGTGGCGGGAAGACGACTCGCCGATCCCACTTTCTACCCAGAGCGCCGTGGCAGCGGTGGAGGATGCACCGCGCCGAGTACCATGTGGTCAGTGGCCCGGCGGGACCGGCAAGACGCACTTCGTTGAATCCCTCGCACATGCGGTGATCGACGCCGGAATACGGGTGTCGTGGTTCACCCCTCGAGTTCGAGTGACGTATGCCGATATCACTCGGTCGGTGTGTGGCTCGCCTTGAGCACAGCTGGACCGAGCCAATGACAGAGCGCCAGTGCCATTTCCAGTTCGAGGCGGTGGGTGCGGACGTTCCGTTCGAGCAGCTGTTCAATCCTGTGGATCCGGTAGATGACCGAGTTTCTGTGCAATGTCAGCGCGTTGGCGGCGGCCGAGTAGCTGCCGCCGGTGGCGTAGAAGGCCCGGAGGGTGTGGCGATACGATCGGGCGGTCGAGTCGTCAGCGGCCAGTGGCCCGAGCACGTCGGTGACCCAGTCGCCGGTGGCGTCGAGATCGGTGCACATAAGCGCGACCGCACCCACCTCGTCGAACGGAACCACCCGGGAGCCGGGGACGCGCGAGGCCTGCGCGACGGTCGAGGCCTTGGCGGCCTGCTGGTGCGTGCGAACGAATCCGCTGATACCCGCTTGAGGCGCTCCGACCGCGAGTGTCGCCGCGGGTTCGAATCGGCGGATGGTTGCGGCAACTCCTGACAAGTCGGGATGTTTGTTGTCGCCGAGGGGCAGCCATACCCACGCAGTACGTTCGTCGCTGGGTTCGAACAAGGGGCGTTCGCGGCATTCGAGATGCTTCGCCACGACCGAGACGACGCGTTCGAGGTGGGCCAGGTTGTCGGCGCTACCAGGGGAGGTGTCAGTCCAGACGATGACGCCCAGATGGTGTTGCCGCAGACGGTATCCCAGCGAGCTCTCGGCCGCCTCGACCTCGACGTCTCGACAGTTCAGAAGGTCGGAGATCCGTGCCGATCGGGTGGTGTTGCGGTTGCGCAGCCACGCTTCGCGTTCGGTTTCGTACTCGCTGAGCATGTGTTGATGGGAGCTGTCGGTGCGTTCGGACACCCTCGACATGATGATCAATGTGGCCGCTGCGACCACGGCCGGATCGGTACCCAGTGCGCCGAGGCGCTCCACGCACCAGCGCAGGAAGATGTTGTGGTCAAGCAGGTACCCCCGTTCGAGCACCGCCACCGGAAGTCCGCGCTGGGCGAGGACCCGGGCGTACCCCAGGGCCGCCGCCGAAGCGGGCGAAGGCGCGACCTCGCGTGCGTCGACGAGGATCCGCGCATTCGCGGCCACCGACCCTTCTGCCGCCTGGGTCAGCAGCGGCATGATCCTCGGGTCTGTCGCGACCTCGTCGAGCTCGGAGGTTATCCGGTTGATCATCTCCGTGACGATCTCGCGTCGGTGCCCGTCGATGTCGGCGGCGACGGCGCGGATCAGTGCGCGTACCTCGGATTCGCGTACGTCACTGAATGACTCGGGGGTTGTGTCACTGGATGACTCGTGGGCGATGTCGGTGCTCCTCGGCTGTCTAGAACACGCTTCGTGGTTGATGTCGGAAATCCTAGCCGGGTGCGGCGAGCGCGACCGGCTCCATGGGAGCCATGTGCACGAGAGCCACGTGCGGGAGGTGATCCGCAAGTCCGTGGTCCCGTGCCCGCCGGTGGCTAGCGCCGCCTCGCCCGGCCCATTGGGCACTGAGCACAACGTGTGGGCGAATCGTGTGGTCTGTCCGCCCATATGGTTGTGCACTGGACCCCCCTAGCCTCGGAGTTGTGATCTTCGCTACAGGCGGGGGTCAGGTTGGGTGGCCATCTGTCGGAGGGCTCCACCGGTAGCCTGCCGAGTCCTCGGTTCGGGTTGAAAGTGGGTATTGCGCGGTGGATCGACTGGGGTTAGCTTCCCTGCATGATTCGACATGGGTATCGAATATGGATGGTGGTTCGGGGCCTCTCGGGTCAAGACCGCGCGTGCGTGCCCGACGCGGCCGGTCTGCGAGCCGAAGTTGCACACCCCTACAACCGCTGGTTCCGCTGAACGTGCTGTGAAGACTGTAAGGAGGAAGAAAATGGGAAGGTTCGACGGCAAGGTTGCCTTCATCACCGGTGCTGCCCGTGGGCAGGGGCGGTCGCACGCGGTGAAGTTGGCCGAGGAAGGTGCCGACATCATTGCCCTCGATATTTGCGAACAGATCCCCACCGTCTTCTATCCGATGTCGACGAAGGAGGATCTCGACGAGACCGCCTCCCTGGTCCGCGCTGCTGGAGGCCGCATTGTCACCCACGTCGGCGACGTGCGACGTCGCGAGGACGTCCAGCGTGCCTACGACCTGGGTATCGCGGAGTTTGGGCACGTCGACATCGTGCTCGCGAACGCCGGCATCATGCCTGTGATCAACGAGGGCGCGCAGGTTCAGGC
The DNA here is from genome assembly GCF_039540555.1 of Rhodococcus olei. Lineage (NCBI taxonomy): Bacteria > Bacillati > Actinomycetota > Actinomycetes > Mycobacteriales > Nocardiaceae > Rhodococcus > Rhodococcus olei. The sequence continues at coordinate 42,229 of NZ_BAABFB010000024.1, forward strand.
CTGGCATGACGGTGTCGACGTCCTCCTCACCGGAGTGTGGAACGTCATCGACATCGTCACTCCCGCGATGATCGAGCGGGGTGAAGGCGGTTCCATCATCATCACGAGTTCGACCGCGGGGTTGAGCAGTTTGGGGCTGAACACCCTCCCCGGTCAGGCGGCCTACGTTGCGGCGAAACACGGTGTTGTCGGCCTGATGCGGCTGTACTCCTCGCAGCTGGGCAAGCACGGTATCCGCGTCAACACCGTTCATCCGTGTGGCGTCGATACACCGATGGTGTCCAACGACGAGTACACCGCCTTCGCCACCGCGAACCCGGATGTCGCAGCGGGTTCCAAGTTCGACAACGCGCTGCCGGTGCGCAAGATCGAGGCCACCGACATCAGCAATGCCGTCGCCTTCCTGGCGTCGGACGACGCACGCTACGTCACGGGCGTCACCTTCCCGGTGGATGCCGGATTCCTGAACGTGTGAGGCCGGCGGTACGCCTCGACCGGCAGAGCCGATCCGCAACGACGAAACAGGGCCATTTCCGTTCCGACAAAACAAATTTGACGTGAGGTGTCACGGATGAGTGCAACAGTCAGTCATGCTTTGCGATGGTGGGCGAAAGAGCGTTCCGGCCAGGACGCGCTCGTGGTCGGTGACGACTCGCTGACCTACCGCGAACTCGAGCACTGGACGAGCCGCATCGCGCGCCGCCTCGGTGAGCTGGGTGTCGAGCCGGGGGACCGGGTCGGTGTCGTCGGCCTGAACTCCATGCAGTGGGCGGCCGCCGCATTGGGCATCGTCAAATACGGCGCGATCCTGGTGCCGCTGAACAACCGCTTCAAGAGGCGTGAGCTCGCCGGAATCCTCGAAGACATGACACCGGCGCTCGTCCTCGGTGACGAGGCGTTCGCCGAGGTGATCGACGGGCTGAGCGCCGGTGACGGGCGGACCGTGACCTTCGCACCCCTGTCGTCGTTGGACGAGCTCCGCGAGGGCGAGCCGGACGACTTCCGGCGCGACCGGGACCCGGCCGACCCGATGATCATCATGATGACGTCGGGCTCGACTGGGCGTCCGAAGGGCGTCGTGTACACCAACGCGGGGCTCCTCGGAATGATGTTCGAGTGGTCGCTGATGGAGGAGACCATCCGCCCCGGCGTGCGGATCTTCCTCCCCACACCGTTCGCGTTCGCGCCGGGCACCGTGTGGGGGCTGATGCGGGCGATCACCTTCGGTGGGACGCTGGTCTTCCAGCAGCGTTTCGACCCAGCCGAGGCGGTGCGCCTGTTGGAAAAGCACGCCGTCCACGTCTCGCTCGGTGGACCGATGGTGTACGAGCAGATGGCCAAGACGGCGGAGTTCGAGACCGCCGTGTTCCCCCATCTGCGGACCGCCATCACCGGTGGTGCTCGCGTCGACATCGAGCTGCTCGAGAAGTGGATGGCCAAGGGCCTGCCGATCCGGCAGCTGTACGGCATGAGCGAGGTCGGCGGCATCACCACCGCGACGAGTGCCCCCGACGCATTCGACCATCCGGACACCTGCGGACGCGGCGGTATCTTCTCGGAGTTCAAGGTGATCCGTCCGGACGGGACCGAGTGCGATCCCGGCGAGCAGGGCGAGATCGTCTCGCGCGGACCGGGTGTCATGGCCGGGTACTGGAATGCGCCCGAACAGACCGCGGCAACCCTGCGCGACGGGTGGGTTCACGGGTCGGACGCGGGTGTGGTCACCGAAGACGGCCGGCTGAAGTTCGTCGACCGGGTCAAGGACATCATCATCTCCGGGGGCATCAACATCTCGCCGGCCGAGATCGAGTCCGTCATCGCGGCGATCGCCGGAGTCGAGGAAGTGGTCGTGCTGGGAGCCCGGGACGAGAAGTACGGGGAAGTTCCGGCGGCCGTGGTGCGGCTCGCGGACGGAGCGACCACTGTCGACGAGGTCCTCGAGGTGTGCCGCCGCGAACTCGCCGACTTCAAGATCCCGCGCTTCGTCATCGCACGGGACACCCCCCTGCCCCGACTCGCACACGGGAAGCTCAACAAGGTCGAGATCAGGGATGAATACTGCGATCTCGCCGATCGATTCGAGCCGGTCGCGGCGAAGGCCGCAAGCTGACCCGAGTCCTCCGCCTCGTCAACGAAACCTGGAGCGCATCATGAACTTTCAACCGCGTCACTTCATCGACGGCGCGTGGAGCGACGACTTGAGCAGCCCCCGCATCGAGGTCGTCACTCCGTCGACCGGCGCAGTCCTCGGCCACGCCGCCGACGCGAGTGCGGAGGTGGTCGCCTCGGCGGTGGACAGCGCCCGGCGGACCTTCGACGAGACTGCGTGGTCCTCGTTGTCGCTCGTGGAGCGGGCCGCTGTGATCGAGCGGGCGGCAGATCTGCTCGAGCCCCGCGTCGACGACGTCGCGCATCTGCTGACCGCACAGATGGGGGCGCCGATCACCGTCGCGAAGGGCATGATCACGGGCGGTCTCGGGACGATGCGGTTCCTGGCGCAATGTGCCCGCGAGTACTCGCTCGTCGACGTGCGTGACACCGACCGGGGCAGCGCCGCGGTCGTGAAGACGCCAGTGGGGGTCGTGGCCGCGATCGCACCGTGGAACGGTCCCTGGGGCATGGCGATCGGCAAGATCATTCCCGCTCTGCTCGCCGGTTGCACCGTGGTGTTCAAGCCGGCACCGGAGACGCCGTTCGACGTCGGCTACCTGGCCGACGCGTTGACCGAGGCGGGACTGCCGGCCGGCGTGCTCAACGTCGTCACCGGCGGGCCCGACACCGGGCGGGCGCTCGTCGAACATCCCGGTATCGACAAGATCTCCTTCACCGGTTCGACCGTGGCGGGCCAGCGGATCGCGGAAACCGTGTCGACGCGATTCGTCCGTACCCAACTGGAACTCGGTGGCAAGTCCGCCGCGATCGTCCTGGACGACGCGGACATGGCATCGGTCACAGCCGGGATCGGCACAGGGTGCTTCTTCAACTCCGGCCAGGTCTGTGCCGCGCTGAGCCGGGTACTTGCTCCTCGGTCACGCTACGGAGAAGTCGTCACTGCAGTTGAGAAAGCGGCGTCCTCCTGGACTCCCGGCGACCCGTTCGATCCGAAAACCACACTCGGTCCGTTGGTTTCGCGTCGTCAGCGGGACCGGGTCGAGAACTACATCCGGCTCGGGCGTGAGACCGGCGCCCGGCTGGTGTCCGGGGGCGGCCGCCCGGCCGGCATGGACTCGGGTTGGTACGTCGAACCGACTGTGTTCGCCGACGTGGACAACTCGATGCGGATCGCCCGCGAGGAGATCTTCGGCCCAGTGGTCGTCGTCATTCCCTACGACGACCTCGACGACGCGGTCTCGATCGCGAACGACTCCGACTTCGGCCTACACGGCGCGGTGTTCACCCGGGACCCGCAGCGTGCACTCGACGTGGCCCAACGCATCAACGCGGGCACCTTTTCGATCAACAACTTCGTCTACAACAATCGTGTGCCGTTCGGCGGCGTCAAGTCCTCCGGAATCGGCCGTGACAGCGGCATCGAAGGATTCGAAGCGTACTTCGAGCTCAAGACCATCAACTTCGACGAGACCACCCGCGCCGCCCTGCCCTCGCTTCGCGTGGGGGCGAGCGAGTGAATCGAATGACGGAGCAACCGTCGCCGACCCGACACCGCATTGACCTGCAGGAGAATCCCATGACCAGACCCGCACACGTCCCGGCGCACCTCGTTGTCGACTACGAGGCCTTCGGCACCGAGGCTCCCGAGGAGCTGATGGCACAGGTCGAGCAGTGGCGCGCCATCGGCCCCGTGGTCTGGACTGATCGCAACGGTGGGCACTGGGTCGTCATCAGTGAACCCGGCGTGCGAACGGTCCTCGAGGACACCCAGTCGTTCATCAGTTCGGCGCCGGGCCGTGGCGTCACCCTGATCACGTCGGAACGCCCGCTGCACGTGCCGATCGAAATGGACGGGGCCGAACACCGTGAGTACCGCAAGATCCTGATGCCGCTGTTCTCCCCGGGCCGCGTTCAACTACTGCAGGACACCGTTCGTGAGCTGTGCCGTGCGCTGATCGACGAGATCGCGGCGCGGGGCGAATGCGACGTCGTGACCGACTTCGCCCGGCCGATCGCGAGCACGATGTTCCTGCAGATGGTCGACTGGCCGCTCGAGGACCGATTCCAGCTCGAGGCGTGGGTGGAGCAGTCGCTGAACGGGCGCCCGGGTGCGTCGCTCGAGGAGCTCGGCAGACTCAAGGTCGAGGCGCTCGCGTCAATGGCCGAGTACGCCGAGGCGCGCATCGACGAGCGGCGCGGCGGGTCCCGCGACGACATGACCACGACGATCATGAACGCGACGCTGCGCAGCGGCGACCCGATTCCGGACGACAAGCTGGTCCGGATGATGGTGCTCCTGCTCCTCGCAGGGCTCGACACGACGCAGAGCGTGCTGTCACGCAGTCTGGACTTCCTCGGCACGCATCCTGAGCAGCAGGCGCAGGTTCGTGCGGCGGGCGCCGATCTGACCCAGACTGTCGAGGAACTGGTCCGCTACCACACGCCGGCCGTGCCGAACCGGACCGCAGTGTCGGACAAGGAAATCGAGGGAGTGCTGATCAAGGCCGGTGACACGGTCCAGTGCCTGCTCGGCGCGGCCAATCGTGATGGTGGAGCCTTCGCTGATCCGCTCACGGTCGACTTCGATCGGCCGATCAACCGGCATGTCGCCTTCTCGGCCGGCCCGCACAAGTGCATCGGATCCGCGCTCGCCCGCATCATCCTCAGCGTGGCTCTCGAGGAGTTCCACAAGTCCTTCTCCGACTATCGGGTCGTCGAATCCCAGGGGCACATCGGCAGCGTGTGGGGCATGAACAGTGTCCACCTCGCGGTCGAGCCCGCCGCGATCGCGACGGCATAGACACGACGGGGACTGTCATGGTTGAAGCGGAATTTCCTGTTGGTCAGAAAGAATCAGGAGACAGGATGTTTCGGATGCGGGTCGCCAGGAGAGCCCTGGTCGCCGACGGAGTGCTCGAGCTGGTCCTGCTGCCGGTCGACGGTGAGCGGGTCCCGGAATGGACTCCTGGGGCCCACGTGGGGTTGACCCTTGGGGAAGGGCTGGTGCGCCACTACTCGCTGTGTGGTGAGCCGACGGACGACCACTTCCGGCTCGCGATTCTGCGCGAACCGGAAAGCCGGGGTGGCTCGGTCTTCGTCCATGACTCACTGGCAGAGGGGGATGTGCTGACGGTCGAAGCGCCACGCAATCACTTCCCGCTCGTCCCCGATGCGCCGGAGTACGTGTTCGTCGCCGGCGGAATCGGCGTCACGCCACTGCTGCCGATGATCGAGGAGGTCGAGCGAGTCGGCGCGACCTGGCGGCTCGAGTACGGTGGGCGTACACGGGCGTCGATGGCGTACCACGAGGAGTTGACCACGCGCTACCCGAGCCGGGTGCGGGTGCATCCGCAGGACGAGGTGGGGCTGATGCCCCTCGCCGAGATCCTCGCGGATCGGGATCGTGGGGTCGCGGTGTACTGCTGTGGTCCGGGGCCGTTGATCGAGGCCGTCGAGAAGGAATGCGGCGCCCAGGGAATCGGCGACCTGCACTTCGAACGATTCAGTGCCCAGGCGCCGGTCGCACTGGACACGGACTGCGAGTTCGAAGTGGTGCTGGCGGTGTCGGGGCAGACCGTCCCCGTTCCCGTCGGCTGCACGATTCTCGAGGCGGTCGAGAAGGCCGGTGTCCCTGCGGACTCCTCGTGCCGGGACGGGACGTGCGGCACGTGTGAGGTCGGCGTCCTGGAGGGGCGTCCGGACCACCGTGACTTCATCCTCACCGACGCGGAGAAGGAGACCGGCGACACGATGCTCATCTGTATCTCTCGCTCGTGCAGCGATCGGCTCGTCCTCGATCTCTGAACCGGTGGCGAGTCGGGATCGCGACCAGCCGTGTCGGCCGATCCTTGCCTCGGTGCAGACGATCTGAGACCATCGAGTTATTCGATAAATATGTCGAAAATATCTGAGGTGAATGAATGACTGTCGAGACGTGGACGCTGCTGCCGAGCGTTCCGAAGGTGGCCACCCGTGACGCTGTGCGTGCCGAGGCGGACGGGTGGACGGGAGTGATGCTCGCCGACTCCCAGAACCTCGCCGCCGAGCTGATCGTCGAGATGTCGATGATCGTGGCTCGCACCGAACGCGTCCTGGTGTCGCCCGGCGTGACCAATCCGGTCACGCGGCATCCGGCGGTCCTCGCCGGCGCTTTCGCGACCTTGCAAGCCGAGTCCGGCGGGCGCATCGCGGTCGAGATCGGGCGCGGCGACTCCGCGCTCGCGCACCTCGGATTCTCTCCGATGAAGCTCCGCCCGTTTCGCCGGTACCTGCAGGCGCTGCAGGGGTATCTGCGCGGCGACGAGGTTCCTTTCGATCCGTCCTTCGTCCCCGCGCACGTTGCGAGCGTGGGCGATCTCGGCCTCGGCGTGGCGCCCGAGGGGAGCAGCTTGCGCTGGCTGCGGCCCCAACAGCCGAAGGTTCCCGTCGGTGTCGCCGCGACCGGTCCGAAGGTGATCGCGATCGGTGCGACGATCGGTGACGCGGTGTCGTTCTCCGTGGGGGGTGACCCGGAACGGGTCCGCGCCGCCATCGAACGTGCACGAGCGGCACGAATCGAGAGCGGCTTCGACCCGGATTCGTTGCGGCTCGGCGCCTTCCTCAACATCGCCGTGCACGACGACATGGAGACTGCGGCCCGCATCACCTCGGGCAAGCTCGCCAGCTTCTCGCGATTCTCGGTGATGCACGGCAAGGTGACCGGTGAGGCCACTGGCGCCGACGAGGCCGAACTCGAACGTCTGCACGGAAAGTACGACATGACCTCGCACGGTCGCGCCGACGCCGAGCACACCACGCTGCTGTCGGCGGAGTTCGCTGAGCGCAACGCGATCATCGGCTCCGCCAAGCAGTGCCTCGAACGCCTCATGGAGCTCCGTGAACTGGGGATCACCAGGTTCTTCCTCACCGAGGAGTTCTCGAGGGAAGGCGTGGCCGGGGAATCACATGCAGCAATCGTGGAGGAAATCGTGCCCGAGGTGAACTCATGGACGTGATAGCTCAGAAGTCGTTCCCGGCCGCGCTGCCGCTGGGACCGCAGGTGCCGGTCGACGAACCGTTCTGGATGGGCCTGCTCGAAGGCGAACTCCGCATCCAGCACTGCAAGGAATGCGACCGGTGGATCTGGGGTCCGAGCTGGGTGTGCCAGGACTGCCATGCATTCGACCCGCCCTGGGAGGCGGTCGAGCCCGTCGGGACCGTGTACTCCTGGACGACGACTCACCACGCCTTCCCCGCCTCGCGTGAGTTCGCGGAGTCCGTGCCCTACACCACCGCACTCGTCGAACTGCCGCACGCGGGCGGGCGCCGAATCCTGGGGATCGTGACGAACACCCGTGACGTGCGGATCGGCCAGCACGTCCGCGGGTGGATTCAGCCGGCCGGGGAGTCCACCGGTGGCTGGCCGGTGCTGCGGTGGATCGCGGAGGAGGACTGAGATGGCGACGAATCCGCTGCGCGGCGCGACCGCGATCGCCGGGATCGGCGGGACCAGGTACCACAAGCGGGGGCAGGGGCAGGAGGAAGGCCGGATGCTGCTCGAAGCGGTGCTCGGCGCCTGCGCGGACGCGGGACTCGATCCGCGCGATGTCGACGGCTTCACCACCTACGGCGACGGCCACGACGAAGGGCCGGCCCTCGCGACATCTCTGGGAATCAAGAACTTCCGGTTCTCCGTCATCTCCTCCGGAGGTGGCGGAGGCATAGCCGGTGCGATCGCCGCGGCCAGTGCGGCCGTGATCGCGGGTGTCGCCGAGAACGTGATCGTGTATCGCGCGTTGGCGCAGGCGGAAAGTGGACGCCAGGAGTTCGTCCGCTACCACTTCACCTCGCTCTACCGGGCGCACGGCATCGTCTCCGCCGTTCAGACGGGCGCACTCAAGACCCAGCGCATGCTCGAGCATGAGGGGGTGCCGCGCTCGGCGCTCGAGAATTTCACGCGTGCCGCGTACTTCCACGCCTCCCGCAACCCGGATGCGCTCAGCTACGGCAAGCCGCTGAGCAGCGACGCGTACGAGAACTCCCGCATGATCGCCGATCCGCACCGAGTGTTCGACTGCTCGCGGGAGAGCGACGGCGCGTTCGCCGTGCTGGTCACGTCCGCCGAGCGGGCGGAGGCGCTTGCAAAGAAGCCGGCCTACATCCTTGCCGCCACCCAGAGTGGCTACGGCGAGGACGCGGGGAACTCCGAGCCGTATGTAACCTCCGGATTCACCGGAGCCGCCCGTCGGCTGTGGGCCCAGTCGGGATACGGACCGGCCGATGTCGACGTCGCTCAGGTGTACGAGAACACCTCGGGCCCCGCGGTGCTCGCGATGATCGACCACGGCTTCACATCGTTCGAGGCCGCGGGCGAGTTCTTCACGTACGACAACCTCATCGCACCCGATGGCGGGCTTCCGGTCAACACCGCAGGCGGCAACCTCGCTGCCGGATTCGTACACGGCATGGGATTGGTCGTTGAGGCGGTCCACCAGATCCGGGGAACCTCGTCCAACCAGGTCCCGGACGCGAAGCTCTCACTGTTCGTCGCCGGACCGCAGGCGCAGCTGACCGGATCCGTGCTGCTGGGAACAGCCGAAACCCTGTGATGCCGTGTGTATTCCGCATCACCTCATGAGTGGAAGGCAGTAGACATGACCGAGACAACGCCGAGTAAGTTCATCTCGGACACCCCCGAGCGGCGCAACGACCGTATTCGCCGCGTCATCACGCACCTGAAGGACGGCACGACCGACTCGTACGACGAGATCTCGACGATCTCGGCCACCGAATACACCGATCCCGCGCTCGCCGTGGCCGAGCGAGAGTTCGTCTTTGGTGCGGTGCCGTCGATCGTGGCGCACGGCAGCGAGATCCCGACGCCGGGCAAGTTCGTAACCGTCGAGATGCCGCGCAACAAGATCATCGTCGTGCGGCAGAAGGACGGCTCGGTCAAGGCATTCGTCAACGCGTGCCGGCATCGCGGCGCGATGCTGGAGACAGCGAAGTCGGGGCACTGTCGGATCTTTTCCTGCCCCTATCACCGGTGGTCGTATGACACCGACGGCTCCCTGCGGACCATCACCCGCGGCGACACGTTCGGCGACCTCGACCAGACGGATCTCTCGCTCGCCGAGATCCCCTGCGAGGAGCGCCACGGCTTCGTGTGGGTCATCGATCGGGTCGGGGCCACGATCGACGTCGCAGGATGGCTGGGGGAGGAGATGGACACCATCCTCGCGAGCTATGACATGGACCGGTACACCTGTTTCCGTGCGGGCAGTTTCACCGAGCCGGTGAACTGGAAGCTGATGCAGGACGCGTTCCTCGACGGATACCACATCCAGTACGCGCACCCGAATACGGCCGGCAAGTACATCCACACCAACGTGTCTGTGCTTGAGGACTTCGGCCGGCACTGCCGGTGGATCAAGCCGCGCAAAAGCATCGACCGCTGGATCGACGAGGATCCGGCGGACCGTCCGATGGACAAGTACCTCATCGAGACGCACTTCCTGGGCCCGAACAGCACGTTGCTCAAGCAGCCCGACCACATCGAGCTGCTGACGTTCCGGCCACATCCGACCGATCCGGGTCAGTCGATCTTTGAGATGAGGGTGATTCCCCCGAAGGTCGAGGACACCGACCTCGACGAGGAGAAGTGGACCGCTCTGTGGGAGAAGAACTGGGACATCCTGCTGCGGGTGCTGCATGCCGAGGACTTTCCAATCATGCGGGGCATACAGGCCGCGATGCAGAGCGGGGACGTTGCGCCGATGTACCTCGGCAAGAACGAACTGGCGAATCAGATCTTCCGCCGCGAACTATTCGCGCTCCTGGAGAAGGATTCGCAGTGACCGGCGTCGAAGGTGAACACGTCCCCTACCTGCTGATCGACTACACCTGGTGCCCGGTCCTGGACGACGATCTGCGAGTGAGTCTGCGCGAGTTCACCGTGGCTGCATACCAGGCGGATCGGGAGGCAGGCTTCACCAGCATTGCGATGGCCGGTGCGGGCGAGGACGACCGGTCGGCCGGGCACCTCGTCGTGTACACGATGGACAGTGACGGTGAGTTCACCGGAGTGCGTCGACTGGCCGGGTACCTCGCCCTCGATGCACCGGGCGACGGCGGTGTGATCGAGGGAAGGTTCGTCGTGGCGCCGGAACACCGGTCACGTGGTGTCGCGACCCTGCTGGTCGAGAAGCTGTGGGCCGATCGCGCCGCGCACCGGTGGTTCGGGCTCGACGCGAGCCGCGTCCGGGTGATCGCCACCGGATCCCACCCGGCAGCACTACGGCTCGCCGATCGATTCGGCTTCCCCGTGAGCGGCGAGCGCTGGTCGCTGCTGGCAAACATCCCGCGCACGCAAACCCCGGAACCCATCGGGCGGAGCATCTTCGACACGATCGACTCGGTCGCGCCGGCGTCGGTCGTCAACGGCGTGGTGCGGCCGGCGCCGGAGGGCGCCGACACGGACGGCCGGCTCCTGACGGAACGCCGCTACCTGCGGAGCGGTGCCGCGGCCGAGGATGCGGTCGTGGTGCGGCACAGCGTAGACGGGCAGGACCGGCCGGACGCCACGGCACAGCTCGAGTGCCGGCCCGGGCTCGAGATGCTGTCCGAACCGGACGTCGACGCACTGTTCGATCTCGTGCTGTCCGATCTCGCGGGGCGGGGTGCGCGCAGCGTCGTCGCCGACGTCGACCCGTCCGACATGACGATCGTTCGGGCCAGCCGTCGCAAGGATTTTCACCATGACCAGTCGAACGTGGTCGTCGAGGTACGCCTCGCCTCGTGACGATCGCTCGTCGATACCGACCAGACTTCACTATCGCGAAAACGGAGGACGCTTGATGTCCAACAGCACAGCACGGCCGCTCGACGGGTTGCTCGTCGTCGACTTCAGCCAGATCGTGGCGGGACCACTCGCGGCGATGGTCCTCGGTGATCTGGGCGCACGAGTCGTCAAGATCGAACCACCTTCCGGTGACGCGGCACGGCAACTGGGTGGCCGACCGGTCGACGGCTATCAGGGAATGTTCGAGTCGTTCAACCGGAACAAGGAGTCCATTGTCCTCGATCTGCACGAGGCGCACGATCGCGACGTCGCCCGCGCCCTCGTGGACGAGGCCGACGTGCTGATCGAATCGTCTCGAGTTGGGGTGATGGACCGGCTGGGGTTGGGCGACGCCGTCATGCGCGAGCGCAACCCCCGCCTGGTGTACGTGACGATCTCCGCCTACGGCGAGGCCGGACCCAACGCCGAGCGCGGCGGAGTCGACGTCGCCATCCAGGCCGAGTCGGGATGGATGTCGATCACCGGCGACCCGGACGGGCCGCCGACGAAGCTGGGGTCGATCCCGATCGACGCGGCGACCGGTCACGTTGCCGCGCAGGGCGCGCTGGCGGCGCTGTTCGCGCGGGAGCGGTCCGGTCGGGGTGACACGGTCCGGGTCTCGCTCTACGACGTCGCGTGCCACCTGCACGCGCACGACTTCACCGACTACCTCACCCAGGGCTGGGTGGCGAAGCGGACGGGCAACTTCCCGGCGGCGACCACCCCGTCCGGTGTCTACGAGACCGCGGACGGTTCGATGGTGCTGGCGGCGTATATGCCGCACCACTGGGCGGTCGCGCTGGACATCCTCGACGACGACGAACTGCGCACCGACCCCCGGTTCGCGACGATGAAGGACCGCATCCGCAATCGGGAGGTGCTGCTCCCGAAGCTGCAGGCCGTGATGAAGCGGCGCACGACCGCCGAGTGGATGGCGGCGTTCGGCCGTGCACGGATCACGTCCGGCATCGTCCGGGACACCGGTGAGGTCGCCGAGTCCGAGCAGTTCGCGTCCAGTCGACTGGCGCTACGGATGGTGGACGACGACGGCCGTGAGGTGACCGCGATCCGGAGCCCGGCACGTTACGACAGCTTCGCCGCGGCACGGGCCAGGCCCGCCCCCCGGCTCGACGGCCACCGCGATGCGGTCCTCGGCATCCCGGCGGCCGGTAGTGAGGTACCGGCGTGAGTGCCGTCATCGCCGGCCTCGGCCTGACCGACGTGGGAAAGGTGTACGGGCGCCGGGCATCGGACTTCGCGGCGGAGGCGGTCCGGCTGGCCGTGACGGATGCCGGCCTCACGCTCGGCGACGTCGACGGTCTGCTGGTGAGCAGCGGCAAGTCCGGAGGGCCGGACCTGACGTTGGCCGAGGCGCTCGGGCTGTCCGACCTCGCTCTCCTGGAGCAGGTGAACGCGTTCGGCGCGACCGCGGGTGCGATGGTCGCCGCGGCGGCCCACGCGGTCGACTCCGGTCAGGCCCGCCACGTGGTGTGCGTGTTCGCCGATGCGCCCCTGCGTCCAGGCGTCCGCGCCGCCGGGGCGTACAAACGCCGTGCGGCAAACGGATACGGTGGGCACCTGGCGGCGAGCGGTATCACAAGTACCACCGCGTATTACGCGCTCGCCGCGCAGCGCCACATGCAGACCTACGGCACGACGTCCGAGCAACTCGGTGCCGTCGCGGTCGCGCAGCGTGCCTGGGCGGCGGACAACCCGGTCGCGCAGTTCCGGGAGCCGCTCACCCTCGACGAGCATCAGGCGTCTCGCTGGATCGTGGATCCGCTCCACCTCCTCGACTGCTGTCTCGTGTCCAACGGCGGTGCGGCGGTTCTGGTCACCACCGCGGACCGTGCGGCCGGGCTGGCCCAACCGCCCGTCCACATCTGGGGGTGGGGGCAGGGACACCCGGGCTACTCGTGGGAGCGGGGCAGTGACTTCGGACAGACGACCGGAGCGGTCCAGTCGGGGAAGGCTGCGATGGCGATGGCCGGTATCGCGCCCCGCGACGTCACGGTCCGTCAGATCTACGACTGCTACACCTACACGGTGCTGGTGACCCTCGAGGACTACGGCTTCTGCGGCAAGGGTGAGGGCGGCGAGGTGGCGGCGAGCGGTGCGCTGGGACCAGGAGGTGCACTGCCGACGAACACCGGTGGGGGACAACTGTCGTCGTACTACCTGTGGGGGATGACGCCGCTGGTCGAGGCGGTGATCCAGGCGCGTGGTCAGGGTGGCGCACGGCAGGTGGAGAACAACGACGTCGTCCTCGTCAGCGGCAACGGCGGCATCCTGCAGCACCACTCCACCCTGGTTCTGAGCCCGAATGCCAAGGGAGGCAATTGAGATGACCGATGTGGCTGTGGACTCGCGGTGGCTCTCGGTCGGGCGGAGCGGCTCGTCCGCGGAGTTCTTCGTCGCCGCAGAGCGTGGGGTGCTCGTGTTGCGGCGCTGCACGGAGTGCGGGCACCGGCGGATCGCTCGCCGTGACGTGTGCCGTGCGTGCGGGGGCCGGACCTTCGACTGGGTCGACGCGTGCGGGCGCGGCACCCTGGTGGCGTGGGGTGTGAACCCGGCGGCACCGGACGGCGGGGTGGTCCGCCCGTTCGGACTGGTCGAACTGGATGAGGGGCCGTGGCTCGAGTCCGCACTCGACGTCGACCCCGCGGCGCTGCTGGTGGGACTCGAACTCGAATTGGTCATCGTGCGCGGTGCAGAGGGTGACCCGTACCCGGCGTTTCGACCAGTCACTCGGGGCTGAAGCGGTCTCGCGCCATCCAATTGGCATGCCGATCGGGCAGGGTCTCGACTGGGCGCTAAAGTTTCGATATAAATATCGAATAATCGGAAAGGATTCGAGCGATGACATCAGTGGACCTCGGGGACATCTTCGAAACGGGCCTGCCGATCGAATCGACCCTGGAGGGGGCGGTCCGGCGCCAGGTGCGCGCGGACCACGTCGCGGTGGTCGAGTTCACGCGGGCGCCGCACAACTACTTCGACCGCGACATGGTCGCAGCACTGGTACAGGCGTGCGAGAGGTCGGCGGACGACGGTGCCCGCGCGGTCGTGCTCTGCAGCGCCGGCAAGTCCTTCTGCGCCGGCGCCGACCTCGCGGCCACCCCCGAGGGCGGGTTCGATCCGGCGCCCCTCTATGGGGAGGCCGTCAAGCTGTTCCGTCAGCCGCTGCCGATGGTCGCGGCGATCCAGGGCGCCGCGATCGGAGGAGGCGCGGGACTGGCCCTCGCCGCGGACCTTCGGGTCGCGTCGCCGCAGGCACGCTTCGCGGTGAACTTCGCGACCATCGGCATCCACCACGGATTCGGACTGTCCGTCACCCTCCCGCGCGTGGTGGGGAACCAGGCAGCCATGGACCTGCTGTACACCGGTCGCCGGATCTCCGCGGAGGAGGCGTTGCGGATCGGTCTGGTGGATCGCCTGTCAGCCGTCCCGGACGTGCGCATCGACGCACTGATGCTGGCCCAGCAGATCGCGGCGTCGGCGCCGCTCGCTGTCGCCGCGATCCGCCGCACCCTGCGCGGCGACCTCGCCGATCGTGTTGCCCAGGCGGTGGCCACGGAGTGCACCGAGCAGCTGATCCTGTCCGAGTCCGCGGACTTCGCCGAGGGTGTCCGCGCGGTCGCCGAACGTCGTCCCGGCAATTTCATTGCAAGATAAGGATATTGGTCATGAGAACCTCTGAGTTGGTCGAAGCGGCCGAGGTCTTCGTCGGCGGCCGCTTCGTGCCGGCGATCGACGGCACGCGGGCGGACGTGATCGAGGCGGCCACCGAGCAGGTCATGGGCCGGGTGGTGCTCGGCGGTCCGGCGGACATCGACGCGGCCGTCACCGCGGCGCGTGCCGGCACCCGGGCCTGGAGCGCCGTGCCACCCGCGACCCGTGCCGCACTGCTCGACCGCTACGCCGCCGCTCTGGACGCGCGCGCCGAGGAGACCGCGCGCGACGTCAGTCGTCAGAACGGCATGCCGATCACCTGGTCCAGGGTGGTCAACGGCCACTTGCCCGGCACCCTGGTGCGCTACTACGCGGACCTGATCCGCGGCGAGGTGCCCGTCGACGTGCGTCCCGGACTGCGCGGTGTCCGCACCCGGGTCGAGCACCGTGCGGTCGGCGTGGTCGCCGCGATCACGCCGTGGAACTATCCGCAGGCGCTCGCCGCGATGAAGATCGCACCGGCGCTCGCCGCCGGCTGCACCGTCGTGCTCAAACCGTCGCCCGAGACCTCGCTCGACGCATACACATTCGCTCAGGCTGCCCTCGACGCGGGGCTGCCGCCGGGTGTCGTCAACATCGTGCCGGGCGGCCGCGAGGTGGGATCGCATCTCGTCGCACATCCGGGCGTGGACAAGGTCGCCTTCACCGGCTCGTCGGCCGCCGGCAAACAGATCGGCGAGACCTGCGGACGTCTGCTTCGGCCGGTCACACTCGAACTCGGCGGCAAGTCCGCCGCGATCCTGACCGAGGATGTCGACCTCCCCACCTACCTGAAGAAGATTCTGCGGGTCTCCCTGCCCAACACCGGGCAGACCTGCCACTCGAGCACCCGGATCCTCGCGCCGCGGTCCAGGTACCGCGAGATCGTCGACGCGGTGACCGACACCGTGCGCTCCTTCCGTGTGGGTGACCCACTCGACGAACGCACGCAGATCGGCCCGGTCGTCACCGCGGCGCACCGGGCGCGCATCCTCAACTACATCGAGGCGGGCCGCGCTTCTGGCGCCCGGATCACCACGGGCGGTTCGACTCCCACTACGAAAGACCGGGGATGGTACGTCGAACCGACCGTGTTCGCCGACGTCGACAACAGCATGACCGTGGCCCGCGAGGAGATCTTCGGCCCAGTGCTGTGCATCATCCCGTATGCCGACGAGGACGAGGCGGTGGCAATCGCCAACGACTCGGAATACGGTCTGGCCGGGACGATCTGGACCCCGGACGAGGAACGCGGGATCGCGCTGGCACAGCGAATCGAGTCGGGCACCGTCGGCGTCAACCACTACGGACTCGACCCCGCGGCGCCGTTCGGCGGCATGAAGTCCAGTGGCATCGGACGCGAACTCGGCCCGGAGGGCCTGAACGCCTACCTCGTCACCCAGTCCATCTACCTACCGGCGCCGCGCGGCGCGCGCAGCAACACTGTTGGAGGAGACCGCACATGAACCGCGCCGTCATTGTCGACGCCGTCCGCACCCCGCTCGGCAAGGGCAAGCAGACCGGCGCACTCGCCGGTGTCCATCCGGTCGACCTGCTCGCCCAGGTGCTGCGCGGACTCGTCGAGCGCAACGACCTCGACCCCGCAGTGCTCGATGACGTGATCGTCGGCAACGTCACCCAGGCCGGGGAGCAGGGCGGCACACCGGCCCGTCAGGCGGTGCTCGCCGCGGGATTCCCGATCCACATCCCGGGCGTCACCGTCGAGCGCAAGTGCGGGTCGGGTCAGCAGGCGATCGACTTCGCGGTCCAGGGGGTCATGTCCGGGGCCTACGACATCCTGATCGCGGGCGGCGTCGAGTCGATGAGCCGAGTCCCGATGGGGTGCAACCGGATGGGGGCCGATGTCTACGGGCCGGCCGTCAACAGCCGGTTCCCGGATCTGGTGTCCCAGGGTATCGCGGCCGAGCTCGTCGCCCACAAGTGGGGCATGTCGCGCGCCCAGCTCGACGAGTACTCCGCCGCCTCGCACCTGCGTGCCGACCATGTCCAGAAGCAGGGCTGGTTCGACGACGAGATTGTCCCCGTCACCGGGCCCGACGGCGTCGTGACCGCCGATGAGACGATCCGCCCGGGCACGACCCCCGGGTCGCTGTCGGGTCTGCGCACCGTTTTCGACACCGACGACATGCGGGCACGTTTCCCGCACCTCGAGTGGATGGTCACCGCCGGCAGTTCGTCGCAGATCACCGATGGCGCGGCGGGCCTGCTCATCATGAACGAGGACACCGCGCACCGGATGGGACTGCGGCCACGAGCCGCGGTGTACGCGTCCGCTGTCGTGGGCGACGACCCGGAACTCATGCTGACCGGGCCGATCCCGGCAACCCACAAGGTGTTGAAGCGTTCGGGCCTGTCGATCACCGACATCTCGGCCGTGGAGGTGAACGAGGCATTCGCGCCGGTGCCGCTGGCCTGGCAGGCCGAGTTCGGCGTCGACCCGGCGATCCTCAACCCGGTCGGCGGTGCGATCGCCCTCGGACACCCGCTGGGGGCCTCCGGCGCCCGCATCATGGTCAGCCTCATCCACCAGCTCGAGCGCACCGGCGGGCGATTCGGGCTCCAGACGATGTGCGAGGCCGGCGGTATGGCGAACGCCACGATCGTCGAGTCGCTGGCTGCCCGGTAGACCGGCCGCCACTACCGCCGCATCGAAACCACTCACGAGACGAACACAGGAGAAGTGCACATGGACATGTCGAACGGAACGGCCGTCGTCACCGGCGGCGCATCGGGTCTCGGCCTCGGCACGGTCAGACAACTCGTCAACCGAGGCATTCCGACCGTCCTCGTCGACCTCCCGACGTCGAAGGGCGTCGAGATCGCGGCCGAACTGGGGGAGCTCGCCTCGTTCATGCCCGCGGACATCACCGACTCCGACCAGTTCAACGCGGCCCTCGACACGGCCGAGGCGATCGCCCCGCTGCGCGCGGTCGTGCACTGCGCCGGCCGCGCCGCCACCGTGCGGGTGCTGGACAAGGAGGGCAACCCCGGCGACATCGAACAGTACGAGGGCGTGATCAAGACCAACCTGATCGGCAGCTTCAACGTGCTGCGCCTTGCGGCCTCGCGCATGGTCAAGTCGGAACCGGTCGGGGAGGAGCGAGGCGTGGTCATCCTCACCGCGTCCGTCGCCGCCTGGGAAGGCCAGATCGGGCAGATGCCGTACGCGTCGTCGAAGGCCGGCATCGTCGGCATGACACTCTGTGCGGCACGCGACCTCGCGCGAAAGAAGGTGCGCGTCAACAGCATTGCACCGGGAATCTTCGACACTCCCGGCCTCGGGCGGCATTCGCAGGAGGTCCGTGACGGCCTCGCCGCGCAGGTTCCGCACCCGTCCCGGATGGGCGTGCCGTCCGAGTTCGGCCACCTGGCCGTCTCGATCGTCGAGAACCCCATGATCAACGGCGAGACCATCCGCATCGACGGCGCGATCCGCATGTCGGCGCGCTGACCGGCTCACAGGACCCTTCGGAGAACTATGATGGCACACCGCCTGATGCCACCCCCGACCCGGCAGAGTGACCGGGTCCGGACACTGCGCCTGCAGGTTCGTGGCTTCCTCACCGACCAGCGTGACGCCGGGGCCTTCGTGCCGCGGGTCGACTCGTGGGGCGACGGCTGGGACGAGTCCTTCAGCCGGGCACTCGCCGACCAGGGTTGGGTCGGCATGACCATCCCCACCGAGTACGACGGCGGCGGCCGGTCGTTCGGTGACCGGTTCGCCGTGACGGAGGAACTGCTCGCGGCAGGAGCACCCGTCTCGGCGCACTGGGTCGCCGACCGCCAGATCGCCCCGTCCCTGCTCAAGTTCGGCACCGACCACCAGAAGCAGACCTTCCTGCCGGAGATCGCCGCCGGCCGGCAGTACTGGGCGATCGGCATGAGCGAGCCCGGATCCGGTTCGGACCTGGCAAGCGTGCGAACGAAAGCCACACGGGCGGAGGGCGGTTGGCGCCTCTCCGGGACCAAGGTCTGGACATCGGGTGCGCACCGCGCCCACTACATGTTCGTGCTGGCACGCAGCGCGCCGCTCGACCCGGCACGACGGCACGACGGGCTGAGTCAGTTCATCGTCGCCCTGGATTCGCCGGGCCTGACGGTCTCGCCGATCCTCAACATCGCCGGCACCCACCACTTCAACGAGGTACTCCTCGACGAGGTGTTCGTCCCGGACGAGATGGTGCTCGGCGACCTCGGCGCGGGATGGCACCAGGTGACCTCGGAGCTCGGGTACGAGAGGTCCGGTCCGGAGCGGTTCCTCTCCTCGCTGGTGCTGCTGCGCGCGGCACTCAACGAGGTCGGCGACGGCACGCTGGAGCCGGATCCGCGGCTCGGCGCAGCCTTCGCGCGAATCCACGGCCTGCACCACATGTCGGCGTCCGTCGCACAGACCCTGGAGTCGGGCGCGGACGCCGACACGCCCGCCGCGATCGTGAAACTGCTCGGCACCAGGTTGGAAGGCGACATCGTCGATGTCGTCGACGAGCTCACCGGCCCGGAGCTGAGGGGTCCCTCGACCTATTCCCAGCTGCTGCGCTCCGGTGTGCTGGCGCGGCCCGGATTCACCATTCGCGGCGGGACAACGGAGATCTTGCGGGGCGTGGTGACCCGCGGAATGGGGTTGCGATGACAGCGATCAACGATTTCGTCGACCAGAGCGAGTTGCAGCAACTGACGGAGCTGGTCGAGCAGATCGCCACGAGCGCCGGGGCCGGCGAGGACTGCGCGTCCGCCGCGTCGCTCGACCGGGCGGCGTGGGATCTGCTCACCCAGGCCGGCCTGACCGAGCTGACGACAGACGAGGGCGGTGACGGCGCCGGCTGGCCCCACGTCGCCGTTGTGCTTCGCGAACTCGGCAGGCACGCGGTGCTCGTGCCCTTCGTCGAGCACGTGGTCCTGGCGTCGTGGCTGCTGCAGACCGCAGGACTGCCGTCCGGCGGCGGCCTGCGCACCGCGGTGACCGCGGTGGCAGGGCAGGCCGGGACCACGATTCCGTGGGGGCGGGACGTGGACGGAATCGTCGTCCTCGAGGTTGCCGGCGATGGGGCGACGGCGCGGATCGCCGAGGTTCCGGTCCCGTCCCTGGACCTCGCGTTCGACGTGAACGTCGCGGGAGAGCCCCGCGATCGCGCGAGGGTGACGCTCGACGAGTTCGACTCGCGTCCAGTTGATCCCGCGCTGGCCGAACAGTTCCTGCTGAGGGGCGTGCTGGCGCGGTCCCTGATGATCTCCGGTGCCGCGCACCGCGCCCTGGATCTCGTCGTCGAGCACGTCACGACTCGTGAGCAGTTCGGGCGAGCGCTCGGGAAGTTCCAGGCGGTCCAGCACCTGGTCGCCGACATGGCCTCGGAGTCGACACTCGTCGACGCGTCGACCGGGGCCGCGGTCGACGCGCTCGTCGCCCACGGCATCGGCGACCCCCGGGCCCGGTTCGCGATCGCGTGCGCGGCCTCGTGCACGGGTCATGCGGCGTCGACCATCGTGCGCAACGCCCACCAGGTTCTCGGCGCAATGGGTTTCACGCACGAACACACCCTGCACCGGTACACCAACCGCATCTTGTCGTGGCGGTCCGAGTCCGGTGCGGTGCGGCAGTGGGACGAGCGTGTCGCGCGCGCTGCCGCACAGACCCCGCGTGACTCGATGTGGTCGCTGATCGGCGACTCGTAGCGACCTGAGTGTGCGGGCCACACCACGGTGGTCCGTCCTCGAAGACAAGGAGAGAGCAATGTCAGACGAACTCATCGTCACGTACGTGGAGAACATCTGCGTGATGACGATCAACCGGCCGCAGGCGCGCAACGCCGTGAATGGCGCGACCGCGCGGGCGATCGCGGAGGCGGTAGACGCGCTCGACGAACGCGACGACCTGTCGGTCGGCGTGATCACCGGAGCAGGCGGAACCTTCTGCGCCGGAATGGATCTGCGTGGATTCCTGGATGGGGACCGCCCGTCGATCGAGGGGCGTGGATTCGCCGGGCTGGTCGAGCAGCCCCCGCGCAAACCGTTGATCGCCGCGGTCGAAGGGTATGCCCTCGCCGGTGGCTGCGAGATCGCGATCGCGTCCGATCTGGTGGTGGCCGCGGAGACGGCCAAGTTCGGCCTTCCCGAGGTGAAACGTGGTCTCGTACCCACCGGCGGCGGTGCACTGAAGTTGCACCGTCAGTTGCCGTACCACGTCGCGATGGAACTGCTGTTCACCGGTGACTGGCTCACAGCGGATCGTGCGCTCCAGTACGGATTCGTCAACCGCGTCGTGCCCGAGGGGGCGGCGTTGGACGCGGCACTCGAGCTAGCGAGGACGATCGCGGGCAACGGTCCGTTGGCACTCGAGGCGATCAAGCGGATCGTCCGAGAGTCGCAGGACTGGAGCGCAGCCGAGGGAGTGCGAACGCAGCGTGAGATCGCCGACCCGGTGTTCCGGTCGGCGGACGCGCGTGAGGGTGCCAAGGCTTTCACCGAGCGCCGGGCACCCGTCTGGACACGCCGCTGAGCCCGGCTCGCCAACCGTTCGGCTGGTCCGCCCGATTCCGGGTGGACCAGCCGACATCGTGCTGTCACACCCCCGGACTCGCCGGGCGTGTCGGGGAGCCGGTCGCACCCGCAGGGCGGATCAACGGCACGGTCATTCGTCGCGGACCGTCTTGGTGGATCTCACGGCCTTCGTGGATCGCGTCGCCTTGGAAAGCGTGGTGATCCTCGTCGGCGAGCTGGGGTCGAGCCGGATGGCGCGGATCCAGATCTGGGTGAGGGCGGAGACCACACGGTCTTCGTCGTAGTCGGGGTCGAGAGTGGACCAGTGCGAGTAGCTCGAGAGCATCGAGACCAGGGCGCCTGCGGTCACGTGCAGGTCCAGGTCCGGGTCGGCGATACCGCGATCCTGCAGGCCGGCGATGGTGCGCTCGACTCGTGCGACGTGCTCGGCCCGGGCGGCAATCCGGGTGGCCTGCACCTCCGGGTCCGCGGTGGCGACCTGTTCGACGAGGGTGAGGATGCGGGCGTTCTCGTGGTGCACGCGCAGATATCGGCGGTTTGCCCGCTCGAGGTTGGCGAGGCTGTCGCCCGGTGTGTCTTCGGAGCGGTGCGTGACGGCGTCGGCGATCAGCGTTCCCACTTGGTCGACGACGGCCTGGAACACTTCCCGCTTCGATCGGAAGTACGTGTAGAAGCTGCCGTGGGCGACGTTGGCTTTCGCGACGATGTCGCTGACCCGCGCATCGAGGTACCCCATCTCGACGAAGACCTCACGCGCCGCCGTGATCAGGGCCTGGCGGGTGGATGCGGACTTCTTGGTGCCGTTGCGTGCGGTCTTCTCGCGGCGTTCGGCGGAGGTGCCGGTAGCGACATGGCCGCCGCGTGTGATGCGTGTGTGCTGGTCAGCCTCTGCTTTCACTGCTCAACCCTAACGTACACGAATGATGACCTTCCCTCATTGGCGGTCCGCTGCGACTATGTTCCCGTCGCGGGCGGCGTGGACGGGTAGTACGTGTCGACTCACAAAGTCCCTGCGCGCTGGGCCAGCCAATGATAGGAGCGTCACGTGGTAGTCACAGGTCGATCAAGAGCTGTGGGGTCGTACTACGAGAGACGCAGATCATCAGGCAGTCGCCAGCGGCGCGTTCTGTGTCAGTAAGGACCGAGTCTCGGTGGTCTGGCGCCCCGTCGAGCACGGCGACCTCACAGGTGCCGCACGTGCCTTCCCTGCAGCCATACTCGGGTCGCAGTCCGGCTTGCTCAAGTGCTTCGAGGATGGTTACGTCGGGGTCGACGCGGATGGTCAGGCCATTTCGTCGAGCGCAGATGACTTCGAACGGCTCGTCGTCCGCGCTGGATACTTCTTCGAGGAGCGGGCTGAAACTCTCCACATGCAGGCGGTCGTCGGTGTCGGTGTCGGCGCACACCTTTCGTAGGTCGACCAACATTGCCGGCGGACCGCACGCGTAGATGAGGTGGTCAGCGGGCGTCTGTTCGACGATCGCGGCAAGGTTCAGGAATCCGTCAGCCTCTTCGGTGACGGTGGTGACGTGTCCACCGCGCCACGACGTCAGTTCGCTCACGTATGGCAGTGAGTCTTGCGTCCTACCTCCGTAAAATAGCTTCCAGTCGCGGCGCTGTTCGTCCGCGGTGCGCATCATCGAGATGAGCGGGGTAACGCCGATACCGCCGGCAAGGAAGACGTAGCCGGGCGCGTCTCGGAAGGCGAAGTTGTTCCGCACTGCCTCGAGGACCAGCTCATCCCCGACTGCCAGGTTCTCGTGTACCCATCGCGACCCGCCTCGTGAGTTTTCGGCCAGTCTCACAGCGATGCGGAGCTGTGATCGGTCCTCGTGTGAGGAGACCAGGGAGTACTGACGGCACATGCCTCCAGCGTCGATGTCGACGTGGCTGCCCGGTTCCCACGGTGGGAACGGGGCTCCGTCGGCTGGTTCGAGTTGGACTTCACGCACTCCGGCAGCGATGTCCAGAAGCCTGGTCACGCGTACCCGGCGGCCCTTCCAGACTGCTGGCAGGGCTGCGTCGGCCTGAGCGACGTCGAGATCGATGTCGATTTTCGTGTCAGACACGGTCTACCAACCTTTGGTTCGTCCGGCTTAGTCTCGCGCGGCGATCAGTCCGAGAATCGAGGCCGAGCAGCGATACCCGCCTTGTGGAGATCGCACGTAGTCGACGAAGTCGGGTTCGGCGTTGTCGTTGATGACGAGCGCACCGGGCCGCAGATGCGGCTCGAGGGCCATCAGAGTGCGCAGCGCCCGTGATGGCGCCGATACCTTCGGCCAGCCGTCGCAGAACACAAGATCCACGGGCCCTTCTTGCGCTGCCAGGACGTCGGCAGGTTCGCCAACCCGAAGGTCGACGTAGTCTGCCAAGCCTGCTTTGGTCAGGTTCGCCGCTGCCATCTCGATGCGGTCCGGTCGCGGGTCGGACCCGATGACCATGCCTCCGCCGTTGTCGCGCATCGCGGCGGCGAGGTAGATGGCCGCGGCACCGCCTGATGTACTGAACTCGACGACCCGTTCGGCTCGTGCGTTGCGGGCCATGAGGTAGAGGAGCTCGCCCTGCTGCGGGCGAAGGTGGAATCCGAAGTCGGTCAGCACGGCGTCCTCGTCGACATCGGCGCGGCCCTCCGGCGCAGCACGAAGGAGTTCCTTGGCCTCCTCGGCCTTGATCTGCGCCTCGTAGTAGAGCCGGTCGAGCACGAGCTCCACCCGCGGATCCCTGAGCACATGGGCTGTACCGGCCAGAATGTGGTTGATCAGGTGGTCGCTCATCACTCCGGTCCTTCCTGCGTCGACTTGCGCCGTTCAGTGAATCCGGAGAACACGCGCTGGGTCGGGACGTCGTCGATGAGCTCCCGTTTCGCCTGAATCTCGAGAGCAAACCGCTCGTCGAATTGGCGACCGACAGAGGTACGCAAGAGTCGTTTGGTAGCGCGCATACTTTGACTCGGGTTGGACGCAATCCGGATCGCGATTCGTCGACTCTCGTCCAGCAACTGCTCAGCAGGTACGACGCGGTTGAGGAGCCCGGACGAGAGAGCTTCCTCGGAACTCACCTGGGTCGACATCAGCAGGTACTCGCTTGCCTTCCCGTGCCCAACGATCAGCGGCAACGTCGAGGTGTACATGACGCCGCCGTATGCCCCGGCGGTGAACCCGAAGACTGTGGCAGGAGTGCCCAGCCGGACGTCGCATGCCAGCGCGAGCAGCGAGCCGGCGCCGTAGGCCAGCCCGTTGATGGCCGCGATCATCGGCACCCCGAGCTGGAGAAGCTCAGCGTTCCAGTCGTCTCGCGACCTGCTCAGCACACGCGCCTGGTCTTGGTCAAGCGCGGTCATCTCGTCGATGTCGAAGCCGGCGCAGAAAGCGCGTGTTCCGGCGCCGGTGATGATCACGCAACCGCAGTCATCACGGCGATCGAGGTCGCGAAGAATCTCCGCGAGCTCATTCTGCATCGCGTGGTCGATGGCGTTGTGGACCTGCGGCCGGTTCAGCCGGACGAGACCGACCCCGTCGGGGTCGACCTGGGCGGTTACAGCTGGCTCTGTTGACATCACAGGAACGCCGGTAGGACTTCGCGCGCCATGACGTCACGCGCTCGATCTGCCTCTGCCGGGTCGATCGCGCGGCCCCGGGGGAAGAAGATGAACTTCGAGATACCCAGGTCTGCCAGCTCCTGCAGCCGGCTCCGTACATGATCAGGAGTGCCGCAGATGCCGTAGCTGGTGACGAAGTCGTCGTCGAGCTCGTTGGCCTGGGCGGAACCTGAAGTGCCGTGGCCCTTCATGTCGTACGCCGAATGGACGGCCTTGAGCACCTCGGCCGTCTTGGAGTCTGTCGGCCCCTGGATCGAGCCGTGCATGACCGAGAACCGGGAGGTGGAGGCGAGCACACCGCGGATGAGACGTCGGGCGACCGCAGGGTCGTCGTGGGCCACCGCGTTGACGTAGGCGGCGATCGGCGCGTCGACGTCTTTGCCCTGGTCTGCCCGAGCCTTGCGGACGGTGTCGATCGCCCAGGCGACCCGCTCTGGCACGGCACCGACGGCGAGTGCCGGCGCGTCGGCCAGTTCGGTCGCGATACCGATGACCTTTGGGCCGCTGCAAGCGACCTCCACGGGGACGGGAGTGTCAGAGTCGCGGAGCCACTCCAGCGAGCTTCCGAGCGGTTCGCCGTCCAGGCTCAGCGTGCTGATCGAAGGCATGCCGCTCATCGCCAGGCCCTCTAGATCTTCGAACGGAACCTTCTCCCCGCGGACGTATCGGGTCAGCGCAGACAGGTACGCGCGGAACACCCCAAGGCGGACCGGCGCGCCGCCGATATGGGCCGCAGCTGAGTCGCCCCTCCCGATGGTTACCGTCATGCGCCCGTCGGACAGGCGTTGTAGCGCTGCTGCTGCCGATGCCGCCAGCGCCGGGTGGCGGGTGACGGGGTTGGTGACACCGAAACCGAGCTTGATCCTGTCGGTGGCGAGGGCCGCCGCCGTGAGTGCAACGTATGCCTCCGGCGAGCGATTCTGGGTGTCGGTGAGTTGCATGCCGGCCCAGCCGTCGCGCTCGACCTGCTGGGCACGTGCAGCGATGTTCTCCACGTCGACGTGCATTTCGATAGTCCAGAGCTCAGGCACGGGCGTTCTCCTTTGCCTCCTGCCCGGCGGCCGCCGGGCGCAGCTGGTCGGCGTGACGGTCCCATGTGTCCGGCGCGACTGCACGATCGCGCAGTTCGACTTTGCGGATCTTGTGCGTCGGCGTCATCGGTAGGTCCTGCACCACGTCGATGTAGCGCGGCACCATCATCCGCGGCATGCGGTCGGACAGGTACTGCCAAAGGCTCGCCGGGTCGACCGTGGCACCGGCTGCCGGCACCACGAAGACCCGCACTTCCTCGTCGCCGAGTGTGATCTGCTGGGTGACCGGATCGATTACGCCAGCACGGACACCGACACAGGCACTTTGGGCGACAGACGGATGGCCGTTGACCTCGACCTCGACCTCGCGCGCCGAGATGTTGTGGCCGCGGAACCGAACGTAGTCCTTGACCCGATCAACGAAGTGATAGTCGCCGTCGGCGTCCATCCGGAGCGCGTCGCCTGTGTGGAACCAACCGTTGCGCCAAGCGTTGGCGGTCGCCTCCGGCCGTCCAAAGTACCCGGTTGCGAGCTGCCATGGTCGCTCGTGGCGGACGATCAATTCGCCGACATGCCCCGGAGTGACCTCGTAGTCGTTCTCGTCAACGATCCTCAGCTGGAAACTCTCCACAGGCCGGCCACAGGACATCTTCGGACCGGGTCGGTTGATGGCGAGCGCGAGGCCGATCTCGGTCATTCCCCAGGCAGAGGAGATGCGCAACCCGAAAAACTCCTCGAACTCGGCGGCCTCGGGGAACAGTGGATTGGCAAACACCCGAGCCAAAGGGGTGTTCCGATCCTCATCGGAGCGGTTGGCCCAGAGCTTCGGGCCAACCGAGACCATGAGCGCGTGGGTGCAATGATGCTCTTCGACCTCGCGCCAGAACTTGGACAGGCTGAACTGGTTTCGGAGAACCAGACGCATGCCGCGCTGGATCGCGACGAGGGCGCTCGTCTTCCCACTGGAGTGGAAAGTTGGCCAGGGTGCGTATACAGCCGGGTTCTCGTGGTCAGCGGTCCGGTCATTTGGGAACACAACCTTGTGCGATTCGCTGAAGCCGCCCCACGGCCGGAGAACGCCCTTGGAAGGCCCGGTCGTTCCAGAGGTGTAGACGATGGCGTAGGGGTCGGATTCGCGTGGACCGACGTGCTCTTTGAGTCCGCCGCTCGCCATGAACTCATCCCAGCCGAGGACCGTGATGGCGCCCGGCATCGACACCTCGGTGCCACCGACGACGACAACGGTCCGAAGGTCGGAGAGTTCGGATGCGACGACGCACACCTCGTGGACGAGGTCGGCGGAGACGATCAGGATCGTGGCCTGGCAGTCGTTCAGAGCATGGGTGAGGGAGCGGCCCTTGAACTCATGATTGACGGGAACCTCCCACGCCGACAGCCACGCAGATCCCATCCACGTCAACAGCGCCTTGAGCGATGGTGGAAGCATCACCGCTACTCGGTCACCGGCGGCGACTCCGAACTTCTCCAGTGCGTTGGCGAGTCGGACCGAGGTTTCGTGGACCTCGCTCGCCGTGGTGGTAGCTCCGCCGATCTCATGGACGAGCGGGAAGTCCGGAGTGTCTTCTGCACGCTGGCGCAGCATCTGCGGAAGTACGAAGTCTGGGCGAGGGGCGTACTCTTCCAGCGACATTATGGTTGTACTCAATGCGATTCGACCTCTTTCTGCGGGTGAGTTCCGGAAGAGGAGTCCGTTTCCGGCGTGCTTCCCAAGTACTGTTGTGCGACCGTGTCGCGAGCGGCATCAGCAGCTCCGGCCCACACCTGTCTGCCGCGCCTCATGATCAGCGCGTTGTCGGCAATTCCCAGCGCCTTGTCGACGTACTGCTCGATCAGGACGATCGTCAGCCCGGCCTCGCGCGCTCGATTGAGCGCGCCGTACACGATGTCTACGATCACCGGGGCGAGACCGAGCGAGAGTTCGTCACAGACGAGGAGTTTGGGATGGGTGACGAGCGCACTCGCCAGAGCGAGCATCTGCTGCTCTCCGCCGGAGAGCGTGGCCGCTGTCTGTTCACGTCGGTCGCGCAGCACGGGGAACAAGTCGAAGGCGTCCTCAATGGCAGACCGGCGATGATCCCGGGTCATCCGCCGAACGGCCAGACGAAGGTTCTCCTCGACAAGCAGTCCTGGGAAGATTGCACGCTGCTCAGGTAGGTAGGCGACACCTGATCGGACCAAACGGTGAGCCGACCATGCGCTGACTTCCTGGCCGTCAATGATTATGCTGCCCGTCGTCGATGTCACGACTCGTGCGATTGCTGCGGCGAGGCTCGACTTTCCCGCTCCGTTCGCACCCAAGATTGCGAGACACTCCCCGGGTTGCATGGTCAGCGAGACCTGGTCGACCGCGACAGAATCTCCGTACCGAACGGACAGTTCTTCGATCTGAAGCGCGGCGCTCATACTCCAACCCCCAAGTAAGCTTCCTTGACCTGGCGACTCTGGCGGATGTGTTCAGGAGGCCCTTGGTCGATGAGCCGGCCGAAATCGATGACGAAGATGTTCGAGCTGATCCCCAAGACGAGTTCGAGGTCGTGCTCAACGAGCAGGACTGCGACTCCGAATCTCTCGCAGACCCGCTGCACCAGGTCCGCGAGCCCCGCAGACTCTGCCTCGTTCAGCCCGGCAGCCGGCTCGTCAAGGAGCAGGACCTTGGGCCGGGTGGCCAGAGCTTGGGCGACCTCCACGAGTCGGCGGGTGCCCATCGGCAGGGCTCCGGGAGTCGCCGCCGCGATCTCTCCGATGTCGAGTCCGCTCAGCAGGCGGGAGGCACGTTCGAGTTCGTCAGCACGGATCCAGCTTCGCCCTGGGGTCAGGTAGTCCCGGAGTAGATGCGGACCGCCCGAGCCAATCCGTTGGGCGAGAACGATGTGCTCAAGCACCGTCATCTCTCCGACGAGCTGGGGAGCCTGGAACGTACGAGCGACGCCCAGCCGGCCGAGCTGGTGGCTGCGCAGATGTGTGACATCCTCTCCGTCCAACAGCAAGGATCCAGACTTCGGACTCAGCACGCCACTCGCGACGGCGAGCATTGTGCTCTTGCCGGCGCCGTTCGGCCCGATCAGGCCTGTGATCGATCCTGCCTGAGCGGTGATGGTTACCGCATCCAGGGCGCGGACCCCCCCGAACTGGACGGTGATGTCACGGCATTCAAGGAATGGGCGGTCGGTCATACCAGGTCTCCTTGCTTGTCCTCGACGTCGACCGGATACCGGTTCTCGCGCGCAGCCGGAGCTGTGTCGTAATGGTCGGTTCCGGATGAATCCCCACGAGCGCGAGATCGCTCGATCTTGACGGCAATCTCACGCATCGAGCCGCGCAGGTGAACGTTGATTCCGGCCGGTCGGGAAACCAGCAGGATCGCCAACAAGCCAAAGAGAAGGGGCGGCATCTCCGCGAGCGACCGGGGGAGGAACAGCTCGAAGACCTGAGGCATCACAGCCAGCAGGATCCCGGCAAACACTAGACCGCCCATACTGCGTGCCCCCTGTGCAATGGCTGCGGCGAACCACGTGAGTCCAACGACCGGTAGAAATGCTTTCGGCAGCGCGACCATCTGGTACGAGGCGATCATCGCCCCACCGAGGGACGCCAGTGCCGCACCAGCGGCGTACGCTGCGACTCGCGCTCCAAAGGTACTGATCCCCAAGGTCTCCGCGCGGACACGGCTCGCCAGCATGGTCGAGAAAGCCAGACCTGCCGTGGAGCGGCGGAGACGCGCGAGGCACCACATCACCACCGCGAGAAGGCCGACCATCAGGACGTAGAACGACTCGTCGCTTCCGAAGTAGTACCCGAAAAGGACGGGGCGGTCGACGAAGACCCCCGAGTCGAAGTTGTTGAACCGTGGCATGGTGTACACGACTTCGGCGACCAACATAACAAAGGCGAAAGTGGCGATCGCCGCGTACAGATCCGAGAGCTTCAAGCAGACCACCCCCAGGACGGTCCCTGCCGCAGCAGCGATGATCATCCCCATGCCCGCCGACGGCCAGAACGACCATCCATTCAGCATGAATTGACCAGTGGCGATGGCACCGATACCTGCGAAGGCAATCTGTCCGAGCGAGATCACCCCCAACTCACCGGTGACCAGACGGTAGGACAGAAAGGCCAAAGAGTACGTCAGCCCCAGAGCCACGAACCCAATCCATGTAGGAGTGGCTAGCATCGGGTAGCCCACGATGATCACGACCAGTACAGCCCATCCCACGCGGCGGTCCCATCGGCCGGCGGCGCCGCGCATCAGAGTGGCAAGGTGTGCCTCCTTCTGCTCGATCGCGCTCTGCGCCGAAGCAGATTCCGCGTGCCGGCCGTCGGAGCGCATCTCCCCGCGCCAGCTGTAGACGATCAGCGCGCACGCGAGCATTACGAACGGGACGCTCGGACGCAGTGCCGTCGACAGAAGCCCGTCGGAGGGCACCACCGGCAGCAGCACAGACTGCAGGACGCCGATCACAAGAGCGCCGAAGAACGCCCGCCACAGATTGGTGAGCTTTCCGACGACGACAGCTGCATACGAGGTAACGACCATGGCGCTGATGCTCACCGAGTCCAACGAGACCTGCGATGCCAGCAGGATGCCCGCCAGGCCGGCGATGCTCGAGCCGACAGCCCAAGTCGCCGCCGTCACTAGGCCAGGGTTGGTGCCCGTGAGCGACGTCATCAGGCGAGAGTCCACGGCTCCACGCGTCACCAGACCGATGTTCGTACGCTGGAGCACGAACGAGGCGGCTACGGCGACGACGACAGCGGAGCCCATGACGAGCAGCTGATCGTTGGAGATTCGGACACCAGCCACAGTCGTGACCGTGGTTGGCTCGCCGAGGAGATTCGGCACAGAAAGGACTTCCTGTCGGCCGAAGATGAGAATCGTGAGCGCCGTCAGCGCCAACTGCAGCCCGATTGTTCCCGCGACTCGGACCCGCTGGGAGGCGCGCCCAAGTCGATCGAGGAGCAAGGCCCACAGGGTCACGCCGAGTACTGGTCCCACGACCACCACGCAGAGCACGGCTGCCGGAACGGGGGCGACCCCTACGGTCGTCGTCAGCCAGTAGTAGATGTAGGCAATGAAGAAGGCGATGCCAGCCTGGCCGAAGTTGAACACCCTGGACGCGTTGTAAGTCGTGACCATCGCGATCGCAGAGATGGCGTAGATGCCGCCGGTTACCAGGCCGGCGACTACGTATCCGATCATGGGTTCCCCATTTGATGAGTGCGGATGATGAGGCCCGAGGCCGGGGTCTCGGCGTGGAATCTGACGCCGAGACCCCGGTCACTATGAGATCTCGAACAGTTCTCCACAGGTCGGTTCCGGATCTGCAACGTACGCACCTGACTTGACCTGTTCGAACCAGATGCACTTGAGCGGGTTCCCGTTCGGCTCAACGCCTTCGGCGAAGGTGATCGGCTCCACGAGCAGACCGCCGGCGTCGTAGTCGGTGACCTTGCGGAGATGGTCGATGAAGCCGGCCCTGGTCGGATCGGCGCCGGCCTTCTCCAGACCTTTGATGAAAAGGTCGGCCGCCAGCCATCCCACCTGGGTGACCACGCTCTTCTGCGGGTCGGTGCCCGGTGCGTACTTCGCCATCGCTGCTACATATCCGTGCGCAGCCGGCACATCGGATCCGAGAGACACCGTTCCCTGTGGACGGCTGAGTGTGCCCTCCAGGACGTCGGGTTCCTTCGACAGCAGGCTTCGGACACTCGAGGCAAAGGAAGTCTTGAGACCAACCCCTTGCCGCTTCGCCGCCTCCAGAATGGAGATCGCGGCACCGCTCGAGGTGCCCAGGAATGCCCCGTCCGCCCCGACCTCCTTCATCCGAACCGCAACCGAGGTTGCGTCGAACGAGCTCTCCGGGACGTCATTCTGCTGCAACACGACTTTGACGCCGGCCTTGTCCGCCGCGGCCGCCACCGACTTGGCAAGCGCGACGCCACCCGGGGTGTTGTGCGAGAAGACCGCGAGCTTGGTGACGCCGCGATTCTGCAGACCGAGTGCGAAGGCGGTGGAGGCGTAGTGGATCGGTGGGACGCCGTACACTCCGAACACATTGCGGTCGGTGGTGTAGGCCGGCTGACTGGGGTAGCCGACGATCGGGATGCCCTTCTGTTTCATGTAGGGCAGCATCGTGTCGACCTGCGACGCCATGAGGACCGCGAAGGCGTGGTCGGACTCGATCGCAGTCTTTCCGGCAGTGACCTGCTTCGTTCCGTCCGCGGCGTCGTCGAGTACCTCGACCTCGATCTTGCGGCCGTTGACACCGCCTCCCTCGTTCGCAAGGTTGACGCGCGCCTGCGCGGCCTCGGCGAAGCCGGCAAATGCCGGCGCAAGGGGGCCTGAGGTCGGGGTGACGACAGCCACCTTGACGGTGCTGGACGTCACGCCGTCAGTGCTGGCACCTCCGTTGGATCCGCAAGCCGCCGCAGAGAGCGCGACCAATGACGTGGTGAGGACGCCGAGGGCGATGGGCTGGCGCATCTTTCGGATTGCGCTCATCAGATTGCTCCTTCATGGTCAGGGCGCAGTTCGACATGTGTATCGATATCGATATGAATGTCGAAACCATACATGCGACACTCCGCGTGTGGCAACAGTCACATCCGTCTTGTTTTCAGTGATTCAAGCGGGTCACCCAGACCGGGATGCCATTCATGACGGCAGCCCCGGACTGCCGGTCCAGCGGGCCAGGGTCGACGAGCTGGTTGACGTTCGCGCCGGGCGCCTTGGAGGCCGTGCGCGCACGCGTGCGGCGGCCCAGATGGCCCCAGCCATGCGGCAACGAGACGACGCCCTGGCGGATACTGCGCGTCACCTCCAGCACCACGACCACCGAGCCGACGCGAGAGCTGACGCGGACTTCCTCGCCATGGGCAAGTCCGCGCTCGTCGGCGTCGCGCTCACTCATCTGGAGCGTGCACTCGTAACGTCCGACCACGAGCTGGGGGACGTTGTGAAGCCAACTGTTATTCGAGCGCAACTGCCGACGGCCGACCAGCACCAGTTCCTCGACCGGACCTTCGCTCAGAAGCTGCTCGACCTCGTCGACGAAGGCCGACGGAAAGAGGTCGATCGTCCCGTCTGGATGCGCAAGCACTTCGTCGAGACGTTCGACCATCGGTCCGAAGTCGATGCCCTCCGGGTGATCGAGTAGGTGTTGCAGTGTAATGCCATCCTCGCGCATCCCGAACCCGTCTCCGAACGGGCCAAGTCGCACAGCCACATCGAGTCGACGCTCCGAATCACTAAGTCCGTTCACCTGTGCGCGCAGCTCGTCCAGGTCGCGCCCGTGGACTGCTGACTTGGGGTCTCTCACCGCTTCGCCGAGTTCCTGCAGGAGCAGCTGCTCTCGGAAGTCGGCGCCGCCGTCTTCCTCGCCGGCCTCGTCGCGGAGTGCCATTGCGAGTCGATACAGGGTCTCCTCGTCGCTGAGCATCCCGTGGGGAACCGGACGCAGTGCCCGGCTGTAACGCACGACAGGCCGCACACTGTACCCGGCGAGTGCCCAATCGAAGTGGCCCGTGCTCAGCAGTGGCGGTGGAGGCAAGACGACCTGCGCATGTTCGGTGGTCTCGTTCAGGTACGGGTCGACGCTGACCATGAAGTCGAGGTCAGCGAGACCGTCGGCAAGGCGGTCACCTTGTGGTGTCGACAGCACAGGGTTGCCCGCGACCGTGACCAGCGCACGGATCTGCCCTAGCCCCGGGGTCAGCACCTCGTCGGCGAGTGTCGAGACAGGGAACTCGCCGAAGATCTCGGACAGCCCGCGCACCCGACTGGTCCAGCGTCCGGTGCGGAACTTGACCGGAGCAGCACGTCGAGGGCGGACCGGACTGATCGGGAACATCGCCCCA
The DNA here is from genome assembly GCF_039540555.1 of Rhodococcus olei. Lineage (NCBI taxonomy): Bacteria > Bacillati > Actinomycetota > Actinomycetes > Mycobacteriales > Nocardiaceae > Rhodococcus > Rhodococcus olei. The sequence goes on from NZ_BAABFB010000024.1 coordinate 75,890, forward strand.
CCCGGGGTGTCGAGGCTCCCGGTCAAGACGTTGACACATTGAATGAGCCAGTTCGTCAGGGTTCCGTGCTCGACCGTGCAGGTGCCGATCCGGCCGTAGGCGGCGACCACTCTCGCCTTCGCGATGGTCTGGCACACCTCAAGCAGTTCGAAGACCTCCACGCCGCAGCGCGCGGCGGAGTCGGCGTATTCGACCTTGGCTGCCAGGTCCCGCAGGGCGTCAAGGCTCTGAATGCGCTCGCGTAGGTGCGCGGGCGCCGGCTCGTCCGCCTCCAGCAAACACTTCACCACGGCGAGCAGCAGCCAGACGTCGGTTGCGGGGCGTATGGCGAGATGCCGATCCGCGAGTTCGGCGGTGCCGGTGGTGCGGGGGTCGACGACGATCAACTTGCCGCCGCGTTCGCGCAGCTTCCGTAGCCGTTCGGGGAAGTTCGGTGCCGTGCACAGGCTTCCGTTGGATGCAAGGGGATTCGCCCCAAAGACGACAAGGCACTCGGCGCGGTCGATGTCGGGGACTGGCACTGTTCTCGGTGACCCGTAGACGCGCGCGCACGCGACCTGCGTCGGCACCTGATCCGCCGTCGCTGGACTGAAGAGGTTCTTCGAGCCGGCCGCCTTGATGACGTAGCGCAGGTACAGCGGTGCTGCGAGGTTGTGAGAGTTCGGGTTCCCGACGTACATCCCGATCGCATCGTTCCCATGCTCGCGACGTACGCGCGCGATGCCTGCGCGAATGCGAGCAAACGCCTCCGACCATGTCGCCTCTCTGAACTCCCCGCGGTCACGCACCATGGGTACCCGCAGTCGGTCCGGATCGTTGCTCGCACGAGCCAGGTTGGCACCCTTGGGACAGAGGTACCCGCGACTGAACAAGTCGTCAGCGTTGCCTTCGACCCGTTCGACCAGGTCGCTTTGGAACGTGATTCTGAGGCCGCAGGTCGACTCGCAGAACGGGCAGATTCGGACGCCGACATCGGCCACTTCGGGCGGGTTCATCTTCCCTCCGCTCCCAGACCGATGGCGAGTGCCTCGCGGGCCGCGGGACGTCGGAAGGCCCCGGATGCTCGCCCTTCGGCGCGCTCGGCGCGATCCACAGCCCTCCAACCTTCGGACCCGAAGTACGAAACACCACGACGCTCGAGCTCCTCCAAGATTGCGGACGGGGACTTCGAGTCCCGCGAGGGACCAGCCGCGGCCAGGTCACGGGCCAACGTCGAGACGGTCTGTTGGGCGCATCGCTTGTTGGTTCCGACGCCGCCTGATGCGCCTCGCTTCATCCAGCCGGTCACGTAGGTGGCGGGAATCGCATTCCCGGCGTCGTCCAGCACGCGCCCCTCAGAGTGGAGAACGTGTCCGTCTACGCTGCCCCAGCCGGCAGGGATCTGACCGCCGCCGTCAGTGCCAATGGCTGCAACCACTGACTCGCACTCGATTTCGACGAGCTCGCCCTCGCACGTGCCACGCACCACCAGCGAGGTCACCGAATCGTGCCCGCGTACCTCCACGGGCTCGAAGCCGTAACGCAATACGAGCCGTTTGCCGTTGGCTGGCCCAGGCCGGGCTGCTGCTTCGACCGCACGGCCGAGGAACCGTCCGCTGGGCGCAGCGCCGGCGCATGTCTCGACGGCGATGCCTATGTCCTCAGCGGCCGCGAGCGCAAGCACCTCCGAGGCTGAATGGGCGGCGCGATCTGGCTCCTTCCTGCCCAGGACAACCACTTCATCGACCGAGCTCGATGAGAGCGCGGCCTGCACCGTCGTCGGCATCTCGGTCGAGGCCAGGGTGGTCGGGTCCGCCAGGAGAATCCGGGCGATGTCAAGGCCGACGTTCCCGTTTCCGATCACGGCGACCCGTGTTGCGTCCAGGACGTGAGGTCTCGTGCCGTTCGGATGCCCGGTGTACCACCGCACGAGCTCGATGGCGTATTCGACTCCGTCGAGCCCCGCCCCGGGCACACCGAGCGGGCGCGGATGGGTGGCACCCGTCGCCCAAATGACGGCGTCCGCATACTCATTGAGTTCACCGGCTCTCACATCGGTGCCGACGTCAACGTTGAAGGCGACTGCAACACGATGGTCGAGCAGGATGGCCTCGAGAGTGCGAGCGATGCGCCGGGTGCTTTGGTGGTCGGGCGCAATGCCGAAGCGGGCGAGGCCGCCCGGCGTCGTCGACTTCTCCAGTACTGTCACGCAGACATCCGGCCCGAATCGCTCCAGCAGCGCCCGCACTGCGAAGCATCCTGCTGGCCCAGCACCCACGACGATCACGTGCAATCCAGCAGAGCCTCCTGATTGCGGTTTTGCGACAGCCCCAGCGGGGGCCGCCTGAGCACGTTCGACCGCGTTTTGCTCGGCGAAGAATGCGGCGTTCAGAGCCGCAAACGGCTCCTGGGCCTCACTCAAGAGGCCGGCAGGGACGATCGCCCCGACAGGGCAGACCGAAGCACACGCCCCACAATCGATGCAGGACGCAGGATCGATGAAGACCAACCCGTGTGATTCTGCCGATGGCGTGTCGAGGTGCGGCCAGATGCAGTCCACCGGGCAGACCTCGATGCATGCGCCGTCCAGGCAACACGGCTGGGTAACGACATGGGTCATCGCAGATGTCCGGTTCAGGAGGGGCCGTCCACCGACCCGAATGGGGGCAAGAGGAAGGTGTGCACGAGGCGCTCGTCGGCCTGCCGTCCTGGGTTGTCCGGATCAGGCCAGCGAATCATCGCCATGGCTACGAGGGTCAGCCATTTCAGCGCATGCAGATTGTCCAGATCGGGGCGCAGTTCCCCTGTGGCGCGGGCGTTGTCGAGTACCCCCGTCCAGACCTTAGCCATGAAGGGCGTCGGGATCTGCTCCGGATCGCTGTAGCGGCCGTGCTCGGAGCGCAACATGCCGGCGAGCATCTCATCTGCGCGTCCTGCTTCGATGATCAGGAGCATGCCCCGTACCAACCGATCCTGGAACGAGTCCGTCTCACGGAACAGGCGCTCCAGCCTTGCGGCAACCCGGCTGGCCCGGCGGTCGATTACGGCCTCGATGAGTGCCGTCCGGTCGCCGAAGGCTCGGTACAAGGTAGGCCTGGACACGCCGGCCGCGGCGGCGATGTCGCTCATTGTGGGCTTGCGGGCCCCGCGTCGATCGAACTCGAGCTCTGCAGCGTCGAGGATGGCGCTGAGGTCCTCGCCAGCCTCCGATCGGGAGACCTGGTTCACGCGGTCGCTTCCTTGGCCCGCGCGGCCTCGATGTCGCGTGCGATGGTCTGGTGCAGGTGCTGGGTTGCCTTCTCGTTCCGGCCGAAGAACAGGTCGGGAACATTGCTGTGGGGCAGTACGTCCGTGACGGTTTTCGCGACAACCCAGTCCTCACCCTCGACGGCCTTGAGAACGATCTCCCAGTTCTTCTCCCGGAACCGCTTCGCCTTGTCGCTGACCGGTAGTTCGTCGACCATGAACCACAAGGTGACCACACATTTGCTCAGGTCCTCGGGGTTCGGACGGATCGCCCAGACCTCGAAGTGCGCCGGCGCCCGGGCGATGATGTTCCCCGGGTAGAACTGAAGCCCAGCGATGGCATACTTCGGGAACTCACCGTCGGTGAGGTCACTGTCGCGGAAGTCGACGACACCACGACGCGCGACCGTCATGCGCCAGTTCTTGTCGTAGATGTCGCACTTGTAGATGTTCGTGTGGAAGAACGGCCCGACAGTCTCCGGGTGCACGAACTGCAGGTGGTAGGCATCGGTGAAGCCGTCCATGACGACCTTCCAGTTCATGTCGAGATGGAAGGTTCGTTTCTGGTAGAGCTTCGCGTCGGCAACCTTGGAGGCGACGACGTCCTTCTCGAGCTCGCTGCCGATGTAGGCCGGAATGTCGAGCTCGGTACCAGGCTTGGCCTTCGACCAGATGAATCCGGCGTATTCGACGGCGGGGTATTCCACGAGCCCGACCTCGTTACGGTCGAGCCCGACGAAACCGTCGTCGAACGGAATGGATCGGATTCCGCCGTCCCGGGAGTAGCACCACTTGTGGTACGGGCACGCGAACATCCGCCGTCGCCCGGACTCAGCGAGCTCGACCTTGGCTCCACGGTGTCGGCATGCGTTGGCAAATGCCTTCACCGATCCGTCGTCCTGCCGCACGACGATGAGCGGCGTTCCTGCGACATCGACGGTCAGGAAGTCTCCCGGCTCCGTGAGCTCGGAGTGGTGAGCAACGATGACCGGGTTGTCGCCGAAGACGACCTCGAACTCCTCCTTGAGGTAATCCGGGTCGTAGTAGACAGCCGGGTCGACACGCATCACATCGGATGCGTAGTCGGTCGACCGATTGTCGATGAAGTCAAGCAACTCCTGACGAAGTCGCCGTTGCGTCTGCAGTTCCACTTCCGCCTCCTGGCCGAACGCCCGAACAAATTTTCCTTTTTGTATCAGGCGGGTTGGTGTTTCACAAGAGTTTCGACAAACATGTCGATGAGTCTTCGGTTGACGATCTATGCGTGAGCCCGGCGAAGTCACCAAGCGGACCGTACGAAAGTTGCTGTTGGCGTGAGGCACTCGGCCGTCGGAGCGACATCGGCGCCACACGATAGATCCGCGGGCGCGCCCCCACCCGAGAGGCTCGAGAGAAGCTCGCGCGACTGGCGGCGGCGGTACTCACCGACCGATACCGAACGTCGAACCACCGGTCGGTCCGTCGCCCTGACTCGCAGCGATATCCTGAGGACACAGCATCGAGAGGTGAGTGGATGTTGCGTCGTCAACGATGTCGCGGGTGGGTGGATCTCGGGTAGCCGATGGCCGAAAGCGATCCCCCCGAACCGCAGCGTGACCTGCCCACACCGGTCGCGGCGGAGTTGAGCGCGGCCGGATTCCACGACGCCGAGGAGATCGGACGCGGCGGCTTCGGCGTCGTCTACCGCTGCAGGCAGGCGGACCTCGATCGCACCGTCGCGGTGAAGGTGCACACCGCCCCGCTCGACGACGAGAACACCGCCCGGTTCCTGCGCGAACAGCGGGCAATGGGCCGTCTGTCGGGGCACCCGAACATCGTCAACGTCCTGCAGGTCGGCGCCATCGCCGGCGGTCGCCCCTACATCGTGATGCAGTACCACCCGCGGAACTCGCTGGAGACCCGGATCCGTGACCGGGGCCCGCTCGGGGTGGAGGAGGCGCTTCGACTGGGTGTGAAGATGGCAGGGGCACTCGAGACCGCGCACGGTCTCGGTGTCCTGCATCGTGACGTGAAACCCGCGAACATCCTGCTCACCGACTACGGCGAACCGGCGCTGACCGATTTCGGGATCGCCCACATTCCCGGGGGTTTCGAGACCGCGACCGGCACGGTCGCCGGGTCACCGGCCTTCACAGCCCCCGAGGTCCTGCGAGGAGATCCGCCGAGCACGGCCTCGGACGTCTACGGTCTCGGCGCGACGCTGTTCTGCGCGGTCACCGGTCACGCGGCGTTCGAACGCCGCAGCGGTGAGCAGGTGATCGCACAGTTCCTCCGGATCACCACGGCACCGGTCCCCGACTTGCGGGAGAAGGGCGTCCCCGACGACGTGAGCGCGGTCGTCGAACGAGCGATGGCTACCGACCCTGGGGACCGCCCCTCCGCCGCGGACCTGGGTGACGAACTCCGGAAGATCCAGCGCCGTCACGGGTTCCTGGTCGACCAGATGGCCTTACGCCCAGAGGTGGGCGCCCCGGCCCGACATCGCGACCCGGTGCACGCGGCGGACCACTCCGCCGACTCCACCCCGCGCGGCTCCGCCCCATCGGGGGAGGATGACCGGCAGCAACTGGTGTCGGGTCGTAGGCCCACAAATGAAACCTCGGGGGTCATTCACCTGCGGGGCCCCGCGGGGAAGCTGCCCCTGGAACTGACCAGTTTCATCGGTCGCCGTCACGAGCTGACCGAGGCCAAGCGCCTGCTCTCGACGTCCCGTCTGGTGACGTTGACCGGGATGGGCGGTGTCGGCAAGACCCGGCTGGCGTTGAGGGTCGCCGCCGACTCCGAGCGCGGGTTCGACGACGGGGTGTGGCTGGTCGAGTTGGGCGAGCTCGAGGATGCGTCGCTGTTGGTCGATGTAGTGGCCGCGTCTCTGGGGCTGCGGGGTGAGTCGGCGCGGTCGACGCTGGACGTCGTGGCGGAGTTCCTCGCCTCGCGGCGGCTGCTGTTGGTGCTCGACAACTGCGAACATCTCGTCGATGCGGTGGCCGGGTTGGCCGAGATGCTGCTCCGGAGCTGCCCCGAGCTGCGGATCCTGGCCACCAGCCGTGAGGCCCTCAATATCGAGGGGGAGGCGGTGTTGCGGGTTCCCCCACTGACGGTCCCGGATCCGGACCGATCGCCGTCGCTGAAGGGGCTGCCACGGTACGACGCGGTGACCCTGTTCGCCGAGCGGGCCGCCGCCGCCGTGCCCGACTTCACGCTGACCGAGGACAACAAGGATGCGGTCGCGCAGATCTGCCGCCGACTCGACGGCATGCCGCTGCCCATCGAGCTGGCCGCGGCGCGGCTGCGGGCCCTGTCCCCGGACCAGATCCTCGAGCGGCTGACCGACCGCTACGCCCTGCTGACCGGCAGTGGCCGGGGCGCACCGAGCAGGCAGCAGACCCTGCGGATGTGCATCGACTGGAGTCATGAGCTGTGCACCCCACGAGAGCAGCAGGTGTGGGCCCGGCTGTCGGTGTTCGCCGGCGGATTCGAATTGGATGCCGCCGAGGGCGTCTGCGCCGAGGACATCACGCCGGACCTACTCCTCGATGCGGTGGCCTCGCTGGTCGAAAAGTCGATCCTGATCCGGGAGGAACCCGGCCGCGTGGTGCGCTTCCGGCTCCTCGAGACCCTGCGCGAGTACGGCCGCGAGAAGCTGCAGCAGACCTCCCGGTACGACGCGCTGCGTCGCCGGCACCGGGACTGGTACCGGCAACTGGCGGTGAGGGCGGAGGCCGAGTGGATCAGCGCCCGGCAAGTCGAGTGGATCGCCCGCCTCGAACGGGAGCAGCCGAATCTGCGTGAGGCGATGGAGTTCTGCCTGACCGAGCCGGGCGAGGCCGATGCGGGTCTGCAGATCGCGGCCTCCCTGTTCCAATTCTGGGTCGCTCGGGGCCTGTTGAGTGAGGGACGGCACTGGTTCGACCGCACCCTCGCCTGCCACAGCGGGCAGCCGAACGCCGACCGGCTCAGAGTTCTCTGCGCCTCCACCGTGTTTGCCGGACTACAGGGCGACCTGCTTGCGGCGGAGGAAAGGGTGGAGGAGGGCCGGGAGCTCGCCGATCGGTTGGGCGACAGGTCGATGCGCGCGTTCGTCGAGCACGCGGACGGGACTGCGGCGCTGTACGCCGGCGATCTTCCCCGCGCAATCGCGTCCTTCGAGGATGCGTCGGCAGTTTTCCGCGCCGGCGGCGACCTGCTTCGACACATCACGGTGCTGGTCGGGCTCGTGCTCGCGTACGGACTGCAAGGTGACACGATCAATGCCGATGCCGCTCACGAGGAGGTTCTCTCGTTGACCGCCCCGCGGGGCGAGTCGTTGTACCGGGCGTACTCGCTGATCGCGCTCGGGCGAGTGGTGTGGAAACAGAACCGCGAGCGGGGTGCCGGACTACTCAAGGAGGGATTGCGACTGATGCGGCGGCTGGACGATCCGTTCGGCGCGGCCTCGTGTGTGGAGGCGATGGCCTGGATCGCCGCCGACGAGCACGATGCCCGGCGTGCGGCGGTGCTGCTCGGTGCCGCGGAGGCGCTGCGGCAAGGCGTCGGGACGTCGCTGAGAATCTACCCGAAATTGCTTGCCTACCATGAAGAGTGCGAACACTGGACACGCCGCGCGCTCGGCGAGCGAGGGTTCGAGACCGCTCATCGGCACGGCAGAGCCCTGAGTTTCGGGGACGCCGTCGCCTACGCCCTCAACGAGCAACCCCCGCCCGTGTCGGGGCCTGATCGCGCCGCGACGACGCTGACCAAACGCGAACGGCAAGTCGCCGACCTGGTCGCCCAGGGCCTGACCAACAGGGCGATCGCCACCAAGCTGGTGATCTCGCAACGCACCACAGAAGGACACGTCGAGCACATCCTCACCAAGCTCGGCTTCACCTCACGAGCCCAGATCGCAGCATGGGTCGTCGAACAAGCACAAGCCGAACAGACCTGACCATTCGCGAGTCTCGGTCCCAGCTGTGGTTCTCGGGTTGGTTGTGCACCGCTGAAACGCGTCGGATCCACGGCGATACTCCAGGCACCGAGTACGGGGTGAATCATTGTTCACCCCCGTAGTGCAACATGATGGGGAATGCTCGACTCGATAATTGTTGGTGAGGAACTCGATGGATCCCGTTGTCACACAGTCCGAATTCCGCGGTGACGGTGTCACCCTTGCCGCCGACCGGTGGGATCCACCGTCACGGGGTGCCGGCGGACCCGGCGTCGACAGAAAGGGCGTGGTCCTGTTGCTGCACGGCGGCGGGCAGACCCGGCATTCCTGGCGGAACACCGGACGCAGCCTCGCGGCGGACGGCTGGTCCGCCATCGCTGTGGATGCACGTGGACACGGGGACAGTCAGTGGGCACCGGACGGGGACTACGGCATCGATGCGTTGGTCGCCGACGTGGCGTCGGTCATTGCGGAACTGGGGGAGAAGCCGGTACTCGTCGGTGCCTCGATGGGTGGCATGACGTCGTTGATCGGGCAGGGGGAGAATCCCGAGCTCGCTCGCGGCCTGGTCTTGGTCGACATCGCACCGAAGGTCGAAGCTAGCGGCACCGCGGAGATCATGGCCTTCATGCGCAGTGGTCTCGGTGGTTTCGAGAGTCTCGACGACGCGGCGGCGGCGGTCGCGGCGTACACCCCGAACCGTGTCCGTAAGCCCAACCCGCAAGGGTTGCGCAAGAACCTTCGCCTGCGTGATGGCCGCTGGTACTGGCATTGGGATCCGGAGTTCCTCCGCCAGGGCGACGAACCCACTCGCCAAGCGGACTCGATCGTGCGCTACGAACGTGCTCGGGATGCCGCGGCCGCGATCACCGTTCCCACGATGCTCGTTCGTGGCAAGCAGTCCAATGTGGTCAGCGAGGAAGGCGCCAAGGAACTGCTCGAGCTGATCCCGGCCGCCACACTGATCGACGTCGCCGGGGCCGGCCACATGGTCGCCGGCGACGACAACGATGTCTTCAGTGTCGGATTGAAGGGATTTCTCGACGAAGTCGTTGTCGCCTCGCGTCACTGAAGCCATCGAGGTCCTCGCACGTCCGTAACCGGCCGTGGGCTCATCTCGGAATTTGCGTCGGTGTCAGTGGCATCGGTGGTCGGATTCGCCCGAAACCGGTCGCTGTCCGACCGACTGCCTCCCGCGACCCCGGGCCATCTGCGAGATGCAGCTCGGGCCTGTGTGGGCGAAGGTCGGCAAGGCCGAGCGCGATCACCACGTGCGCGAGTTGTCCGATGCCGCGAGAAAGCTCAGCCAGCACGGGTAGTGGGCCGGCGGCCGCGGTGGCCGTGTCGAAGTGGTCCCGCCCGGCTACGACACCGCGCTGCCCGCGAGAGGCCGCCGTTGGCACGATCCCGCGGGCGGCCGCTCAGTACCACAGAGTCCCCGACGGGATGAGACGACCGGGCGGGCGGCGATCGCACTGTTGGTCAGCCCGTCGGCGACGAGGTCGGCCACCTGCCGCTCCCGCCTGGTCGCTCCGTCGACGGGCCCGCGGTGGGCGGCGCGGGCTCGGTGTCCTCGCCGAGGGCGGAGGCAACGGCCGCGACGACCAAGGCGTTGGTCGTCGTGCTCACGCTCGTGCACGACGACCCCGCCAACCACGATGAACTTGTGACTCGGAACGCTTGTGTGGACACCGATTCCGAGCTCGATGCGCAGACGACCGTCAAGGCCCGACGGGTGGTCGCCGCGAACTCCCTCGATGCCGAGGATTGCCGAGTGCTGCTGTCGATGCTGGGGATCGTCGACTCCGGGGCGACCGCGGCCACAGTCGACCGGGGTCGTCGTTGGCAGGACGCGCCGAGGTGCGAGGGGGTCGTCGTTGGCAGGACGCGCCGAGGTGCGAGGGTGCCGTCTCCACCCGCCCCACCGGTCGACGCTCACCGGGCGGAGCCCAGGATCGGCTCGTGCAGGTCGAAGTACTCGACCCGCCCCATCAGCCGGCTCTCCTCGGTCAGCAGCGACCGCAGGTCGTCGGGAACCTCGAGGTCGTGCGCACGGGCCACGGCCTCGGCGGTGAAGTACACGGCCTCGACGTAGCGGCCGTCGGCGGCTGCCGCGAAGGTGCCGCCGAGGATCCCCGGCCGCACCCGGTGACCCGAGTCGCCGGCCTCGGCCTTCAACTCCCCGAGCCGCCGCGCGTCGGCGGTGCGGCCCTCCAGGATCTGCACCCGACGTCGGCGGCGCCGCCGCCGCGCCACGTCGTGACGTACGGGCAGTCCATGAACGACACCGGCCCGTCGAAGCAGTCCTTCGTCTCGAACCACCAGCTGTCCTGCTCGGGGCGTTCGCTGTTGCGGCGGGCCGCCTCCTCGGACTCGAACCGCACCAGCGTGATGAACGTGCCGTCCTCGCGGATGCCGGAGATCGAGCCGGGATAGCCGACGGCTCCCGGCCGCAGTTCCTCGGTCCAGCGGTCCAGGAAGCGACGCAGCCCCGGCCCGTCGACGACCTTGCCCCGGATGACCTGAATGAACATCGGATGCCTCCTCCCCCCAGGGACACGATGTTCCCCGCGACGGCCGCGAGGGTGGGTGATCCGTCACGGTCCACCACCACGGCATCCCCGGCGGCCCGCGCCGCGTCCACCCCCGGGAACGATTGTTCGCCGCCCCGCCACACGGCACAAGGACACCGACCGGGCGCACCCACCCAGATCGGTTACGGCGCAACACCTACTCGGCTCGACCCCACGAATAGGCGCCTCCACCCGTGACTCCGGCGGTGAGCACCCGGGAATCCATCAGTGGTCCACGGCGGTGGTCATGACGGTCGGAGCGGGGGCGCCTGCCGCGCCGCTCCCCGGCGCTCCGACCGAGCCTGAGCGGTGTACATCGTTGTGTGCGTGACTCCGTGATGGCGGGGATGATGCCGTCAGGGTGCGGTGTCGTCCACCGCCTCCCCCGAGGTCGGGCCGGGAAGCCGGGCTCCGGTCGGGTCGGCCGCGGGGCGATGGTAGTTCGTGTTTGCGGTGGCTCGCGAGTGTCGAACCGGCCGGGTTGTCCTGAGCGAGCGTCCACCGGGCCGGTCGCGAGGAGCGGTGAGCGGGCGGACGGAGCTGCCATGGCCTCACGGTTGGCCCGCCGATTCTTGTGTCGATCGCTGCGAGCCCCCGTCGAGCCGTTCACCGCTCTTCGTCGATGGCTCGCACCGTTGTCGCCCCTCCAGGGGTTCGGTGCAGGCCCGCCGGTGCCCTCAGTCCGGAGGGCCGCCGCGCATCTCGGTGGTGCACTCCCTCGGCACACATCGCAATCCCGGCTTGGCTGTGTGCGGGCGCAGACCGCCAGGCGTTCCGTCGTCGCAGCCGACCCGTGCGCAGCCGATCAGACCAGACGGGCGAGCAACTCCTGACGCTGCCGCGGCCCCAACCCGCCCCCCGGTGGTCAGCAGTCCTGCGTGTGCCCTCGGGCGATGACACCGTGTTCTCGCCGGCGGGGGTGCCGTCGCCGCATCGGATCCTGCACCTGACGCGGCGATATCCTGAACGGGTACTACCGCCCGAGTTGTGAGGATGTCCGCCCGGCTGTCGGGGGTCGCGGGGTGGCGGAGAGCACGTGCCTGATGACCGACAGTGATCCGCTGGGAACCCGACGCGACGTGGCCACTGCGGTGGCGGCCGAGTTGGGTGCGGCGGGTTTCGACGAGGCCGAGGAGATCGGGCGCGGCGGCTTCGGAGTGGTGTACCGCGCCGTCCAGACGGTGCTGGAGCGGACGGTGGCGGTGAAGGTGCTCACCGCCGAGCTGGACGAGGAGAACAGGGAGCGGTTCCTGCGTGAGCAGCGGGCGATGGGTCGGTTGACCGGGCATCCGAACATCGCGGCGGTTTTGCAGGTCGGGACCACCGAGGGCGGTCGGCCGTATCTGGTGATGCCGCATTACTCGCAGGGGTCCCTCGACGCCCGGATCCGGGTTCACGGTCCGCTCACCGCGGAGGAGGTGCTGCGGCTGGGGGTGAAGACGGCCGGGGCGCTCGCCGCCGCGCATCGGGCCGGGATCGTGCATCGGGACGTCAAACCGGCGAACATCCTGCTCACCGACTACGGCGAGCCCGCTCTGGCGGATTTCGGTATCGCGCACATCACCGGCGGGTTCGAGACCGCGACCGGCACGGTCACCGGGTCGCCGGCGTTCACCGCCCCGGAGGTGCTCGGCGGGGAGCCGCCGACGCCCGCCGCGGATGTGTACGGGCTCGGCGCCACGTTGTTCGCGGCGCTGACCGGGCATGCGGCGTTCGAGCGGCGCAGCGGCGAGCAGGTGGTGGCGCAGTTCCTGCGGATCACCACCGCGCCGGTGCCGGACCTGCGCGAGGACGGGGTCGACGACGAGATGGCGGCGGTGATCGAGCACGCGATGGCCCGCGCACCGGCGGACCGGCCCACTGCGACGGCGCTCGGGGAACGGCTCCAGGGGCTGCAGGCGCGGAGCGGGTTCCCGGTCGACGAGATGGCACTGCGCGCCGAATCGGGGACCGCGCTGCAGGCGGGCGGTCCGGCGGTGCCGGTGCCCCTGACCACCGGCCGCTCGCCCGTCCGCCCGCCCACCGATGCCTCGGCGAATGGCCGGGGGAATCTCCCGGCGGAGCTCTCCACGTTCATCGGCCGCCGCACCGAACTTGCCGAGGCGAAGCGGCTGCTGGCCGTTTCTCGGTTGGTGACGTTGACCGGGATCGGTGGGGTGGGCAAGACACGCCTGGCGCTGCACCTCGCAACGGGCGCCCGGCGGGTGTTCGCGGACGGGGTGTGGCTGGTCGAGTTGGGCGAGCTACACGACGGGGCGCTGCTGGAGGGCGTGGTCGCCGCCGCACTGGGTGTGCGTTCCCAGTCGACGCGGCCGCTGCAGCAGGTCCTGGTCGATTTCCTGGCGCCGCGGGAGCTGCTGCTGGTCCTCGACAACTGCGAACAGGTGGTCGATGCGACGGCGCAGCTGGCCGAATCCCTCCTGTCCGCCTGCCCGAAACTGCGGATCCTCGCCACCAGCCGCGAGGCCCTGAGCGTAGGGGGTGAGGCGGTGTTGCGGGTGCCGCCGCTGACGCTTCCCGACCCGGACCGAGAACCGTCGCTGCGCGGCCTGCCCCGCTACGACGCGGTCACCCTGTTCGCCGAACGCGCCGAAGCCGCGCTGCCGGGCTTCGAGCTCACTGCCGGCAATGCGGCCACCGTGGCGCGGATCTGCGCTCGCGTGGAGGGGTTGCCGCTGGCGATCGAGCTCGCGGCGGCGCGGTTGCGGGTGCTCTCGCCCGAGCAGATCCTGGCGCGGCTGACCGACCGCTTCACGCTGCTCGCCCGCGGTGGCCGGGGTGCGCCGACCCGGCAGCAGGCCCTGCGCCTGTGTGTCGACTGGAGTCACGAGTTGTGTACCCCGGCCGAGCAGTGGCTCTGGGCGCAGTTGTCGGTGTTCGCCGGCGGCGTGGAGCTCGACGCCGCCGAACGGGTGTGCCGGTGGGACGAGGAGGAGGCGGGCGAGCTGCTCGACGTGCTGGCCGCCCTGGTCGACAAGTCCATCCTGATCCGGGAGGAGTCGGGCACGGTGGTGCGGTTCCGGATGCTCGAAATTCTGCGCGACTACGGCCGCGAGAAGTTGCAGGCCTCGGGCGAGTACCTCGACCTGCGGCGACGACACGCGGACTGGTACCGGCAGCTCGCGCAGCGCGCGGAGGCCGACTGGATCGGTGGCCGGCAGCTCGACTGGATCGACCGTCTGGACCGCGAACAACCCAACCTCCGCGAGGCCCTCGAATTCGCCCTCGCCGACGACACGGCCACCGACTCCGTGTTGGCCTTCGCGAGTGCCCTGCAACCGTTCTGGCTCTCGCTCGGACGGTTCGGTGAGGGACGGCACTGGCTCGACCGTGCCCTCGCCGTCACCCCCGCGGCCGCGTCCGCGGTTCGCGCCAGGGCGTTGGCTCGTAACTACACACTGACCGAGCTTCAGGAAGACTTCGCCGCGGCCGCCGCGCTGGTCGGCGAGGCCCGGGCCCTCGCCGACCAGTCCACGGACCCGCTCGCGCTCGCATTCCTGGAATTGACCGTGGAGGGCTATGAGCTCCTGTCCGGTGATCTTGCGTCTGCGTGCGTACGACTGGAACGGGCTCTCGACGTGTTCGTCGCGCGAGGCGACCTCCTCGCCCAGGTTTCGGTTCTCCTCACCCTCGGATGGGCACGCGAACTGCAGCGGGACACCGCACGGGCGCTCGAGAGTCACGAGAAGGTCCTCGCGATCACCGAATCCCACGGCGAATCGGTCTTTCGGTCCCACGCGCTGTGGGCAACCGCGGTCGCGGTGTGGAGTCAGGGCGATCGAGATCGTCCGCCACAGCTGCTGCAGCAGGCACTCGGACTGGTCCGGCGGTGGCGAGACCCGTTCCTGACCGCGGCGTGCCTCGAGGGCCTGGCCTGGACAGTCTCCGCCGAGGGCAGGGCCCGGCGCGCCGCCGTTCTGATGGGTGCCGCGCAGGCCCAGGGCCGGCTGGCGGGTGCCTCCATCGTGGTGTTCCCGGGTCTGCTCGTCCATCACGACGAGTGCGAGCGAAACACCCGCCGGGCCCTCGGTCCGCGGGCGTTCGAGGCGGCACACCGCGACGGCGGCTCGTTCGATCTCGACGCCGCCATCGCCTATGCCCTCGGCGAGGAACCCGCCACCGCACCACCGTCCACGGGTCCGTCGACGGAGCTCACCAAACGGGAACGGCAGGTCGCCGACCTCGTCGCCGAGGGGCTGACCAACAAGGCGATCGCCACCCGCCTGGTCATCGCCCCACGCACCGCGGACGGCCACGTCGAGCACGTCCTGGCGAAGCTCGGCTTCACCTCCCGGGCGCAGATCGCGGCCTGGGTCGTCGAACAGGGACGACACTGAGCACCAGCGAACCTTGGTGACGGTGGAGGGTTCTGCGCATGAAGTTCTTTCCGTGACTCGTGTCCATATCGGTCACCGGGTCTCGCGCCCGGTCACCACCCGGTGGATCAGCCAGGCCGCGGTCCGCGCGGTCCGATTGTCGAAGTCGAAGCGGGGGCTCAGTTCCGCGACGTCGAACAGGACGAGTTTCCCGCTGCGGGCGACGCTCTCGCAGACGTGCGCGACCACCTCCAGGGGCACCCCGAACACGGCAGGCGCGCTGACCCCCGGCGCGACCGAGGCGGGCAGCACGTCCAGGTCCAGGGACAGATGGACCGCGTCGCAGCCGTGCAGGAACTCGTCGACGAACACGTCGACCGCCGGCAGGTTCGGAGCTGTGCACCGCTCGTCGAGCAGGTAGCGGACGCCGAGGGAGGCGGCACGCTCGAACAGGGCGACGGTGTTGCTCGCCTGCGAGACGCCGATCACCGCGTAGTTCAGCGATCGCCCGAGCGCCGCCTCGTACTCGGCGATCTGCAGGAACGGGGTGCCCGAACTCGGTGCGGCATCGGCCCGCAGGTCGAAGTGCGCGTCCAGGTTCAGCACGCCGACGCGGACGCCCGACCCCGGCAGTCCGGACTCGGCGATCCCGAGATGACTGCCGAACGCCACCTCGTGACCGCCGCCGAGCACGACCACGAAATGCCCGCCGGCGAGCAGGCCGGAGACGACGCCGCCGAGTCGGCGCTGGGCACCGGCGAGGTCACCGCCGACAACCTCGACGTCGCCGGCGTCGAGGATCCGCACCGGTTCGGGCAGGGCCAGGGACGACAGTCCGTGCCGCAGCGCGACCGGACCCCGGATCGCGCCGGGTCGGCCCTGGTTGCGGCGCACCCCCTCGTCGGAGCGGAAACCGACCAGCACACAGGCGCCGGGTGCGTCACCGGGTGCCAGCGCGGTCACCGCGCTGTGCCAGCGCAGGTGCTCCGGCCCGGGCCCGTCGTCGCGCCCCGACCATTCGCGCGGAGGAATGTCGGTGACCACCGTCGTCCGCGTCACTGCAACACACCGTCCTTCCACACCTCGTGGACCAGGTCGACCCCCGGCCGGTACGCCAGATGCAGGTGCGAGGGGGCGTCGAGGCCGATCAGGTCGGCCCGGGCGCCGACCTCGACGACCCCGATGTCGGTCCGCCGCAACGCCGCCGCACCGCCTGCGGTCGCCGACCACACCGCCTCGTCGGGGCTCAGGTGCAGGTCGCGGACCGCGAGCGCGACCACGAACGGCATGCTGGTGGTGTAGCTCGTCCCCGGGTTGCAGTCGGTGGCGAGGGCCAGCGTCACACCGGCGTCACGCAGCCGCCGGGCGTCGGGATACGGTCCGCGCGTGGAGAAGTCGGCCCCGGGCAGCAGGGTGGCCACGGTCGATCCGCCGGCCAGCGCGTCGATGTCGGCGTCGGTGACGTGGGTGACGTGGTCCACCGACGCGGCGCCCAGTTCGACCGCCAGCCGGACGCCCGGTCCGGGGCCGAGCTGGTTGCCGTGCACGCGCGCGCCGAGCCCGGCGCCGATGCCCGCCCGCAGCACGGCGCGGCACTGATCGGCGTCGAAGGCCCCCGCCTCGCAGAACACGTCGATCCACCGGGCGTGCGGCGCGCACACCGGAATCATCCAGTCGCAGACCATCGCCACGTACTCGTCGGCGCGGCCGGCGAACTCGGGCGGGGGGAGGTGCGCGGCGAGCAGCGTCGTCTCCGTGGTGAACGCCGCGGCGACCTGCAGTCCGCGCAGCTCGTCTGCGACGGTCTGCCCGTATCCGGACTTGCACTCGATCGTCGTCGTGCCGGTACGCCGCGCCTCGGCGACCAGCCGCCCGGTGGTCGCGGCGAGTTCGGCGTTCGTGGCGGACCGGGTCGCGGCGATCGTCGCGAGAATTCCTCCCGCGTCGTAGGTTTCGCCGCTCATCCGAGCGGCGAACTCGGCCGCCCGGTCGCCGCAGAACACCAGGTGCGCGTGGGAGTCGACGAACCCGGGGAGCGCGGCGCGGCCCTGCAGGTCGTGCCGGGCGTCGGCGGCGGGGGCCCGCGAGTGCGACCCGACCCACTGCACGACCCCTTCGTCGAACACCACCGCGGCATCGTGGATCAGGCCGAGCGGGCCGCGGCCCGCATGCGGGTCGTTGGTGACCAGGGAGCCGATGTGGTCGACCGCGGTGGCGGTCATCACCGCTCCCGCATCGGGATCCGGATGTCGTGCTCGGCGGCGACCGCGACGGCCCGGTCGTACCCGGCGTCCGCGTGCCGCAGCACCGCCGTCGCCGGGTCGTTGGACAGCACCCGCTCGATCTTGCGGGCGGCGAGGTCGGTGCCGTCGGCGACGCACACCTGGCCGGCGTGGATCGAGCGACCCATGCCGACGCCGCCGCCGTGGTGAATCGACACCCACGACGCCCCGGACGCGGTGTTGACCAGCGCGTTCAGCAGCGGCCAGTCGGCGATCGCGTCCGAGCCGTCCGCCATCGCCTCGGTCTCCCGGTACGGAGAGGCGACCGACCCGCCGTCGAGGTGGTCGCGGCCGATCACGATCGGCGCGGACAGCTCACCGGACGCGACCATCCCGTTGAACTTCAGTCCGGCCCGGTGCCGTTCCCCGTGGCCGAGCCAGCAGATCCGGGCGGGCAGGCCCTCGAACCGGACCTTCTGGCCGGCCAGGGTGAGCCACCGTCGTAGGTGCGGGTCGTCGGGGAAGAGGTCGCGGATCGCGCGGTCGGTGGCCGCGATGTCGGCCGGGTCTCCCGACAGGGCCGCCCACCGGAACGGCCCGCGCCCCTCCTCGAACAGCGGGCGGATGTACGCGGGGACGAAGCCGGGGAACTCGAAGGCCCGGTCGTAGCCGCCCTTCCGGGCCTCGTCGCGGATCGAGTTGCCGTAGTCGAACACCTCCGCGCCGGCGTCCTGGAATCCGACCATCGCGGCGACATGCCGGGCCATCGAGGCGCGGGCCTGCTCGGTGAACCGGGCGGGGTCCTTTTCGGCGAGCCGGTGCCAGTCCTCGACCGGGACGCCGATCGGGAGGTAGCTCAGCGGGTCGTGCGCGGAGGTCTGGTCGGTGACCACGTCGATCGGCGCCCCCGCCGCCAGCAGGTTCGGCAGCACCTCGGCGGCGTTGCCGAGGAGCCCGATCGACAGCGGCCGGTGCTCGTCGCGGGCCGCGATCGCGAGCGTCAGGGCCTCCGCGGGGTCCTCGGTGGACACGTCGAGGTACCCGTGGTCGATCCGGCGGGCGATCCGGGCCGGATCGACCTCGACACAGAGCGCGACACCACCGTTCATCGTGACCGCCAGCGGCTGCGCCCCGCCCATCCCGCCGAGCCCCGCGGTCAGGGTGATCGTTCCGGCCAGCGAGTCCCGGCCGAGTGCGCGCGCGACCGCGCCGAACGTCTCGTAGGTGCCCTGCAGGATGCCCTGGCTGCCGATGTAGATCCAGGAACCCGCGGTCATCTGCCCGTACATGATCAGGCCCAGGGACTCGAGCCGGCGGAACTCCTCCCAGTTCGCCCAGTCGCCGACCAGGTTCGAGTTCGCGATCAGCACCCGCGGCGCCCATTCGTGGGTGCGCAGCACCCCGACCGGCTTGCCCGACTGCACCAGCAGCGTCTCGTCGTCGGCGAGTGTCGTCAGGGTGCGGACGATCGCGTCGAACGCCGCCCAGCTGCGTGCGGCCCGGCCGGTGCCGCCGTAGACCACCAGGTCGTCGGGGCGCTCGGCGACCTCGGGGTCGAGGTTGTTCATCAACATCCGCAGCGCCGCCTCCTGCGGCCAGCCGCGGCACGTGAGCGCCGGCCCGCGCGGGGCGCGTACCGGCCGGGGGCCGGATTCGTACGACGGTGCTGTTTCGCGTGGCATGGCCAACTCCCGTGGTGGTCACTGGGTCGACGTCCAAGATCCAGTATCGGGCAGCTCGTGGCCGGGCGGTGAGGATTGCATCGACGAATGCGGTGGCCGCCTCGGTCGTTCACCGCGGCCGGGTTCGGCCCCGGGACCGGGTTCCGGCGCGCGGGCGGTTCAGGGCCGCGACCGGGTTCTCACGGAAGCGGGAAGCGGGTCGCGGCGATCGAGTCCAGGTTGACGCCGTCGTGCCCGATCAGCCAGTAGCCGCCCTGCCGGTAGCAGGTGGCGAGCTCGTCGACGATCCGCAGCAGGAAGTAGAGGGACTGCTCGGGGACCGGGGTGGCCGCCAGCTGGTGCGACTCGCCGGGCCGGACCATGTCCAGCCACACCCCGGACCGGCCGTCCAGGCGCAGACCGACCACGTGTGCGGCGTCGACGAACTGGTACTTGCGCTGCTGCCACGGCGTGCCGTGTGCATAGCCCTGCTCGAGGACCTGGATCAGTATGGTCATCAGACCCTCCCGACGTTCGGCCACTGGCATTATCCCGCTGGTCACACCCGTAAATCCAGTTGTCGGGGTCGGGTGGTTGGATGGTCCGGTGGTGCATGCGGTGTGGTCTCCCGGAGCCGGGTTGATGCTCTGGCGTGACGCCGCCGCACCGGTCGACGCGGCCGACCTGCCGTCGCCGCTGCCCGGCCTGCTCGAGCGCCGGTTCCGGCACCGGGTCACGGTCACCCTGCCGAACGGCGACGGCACCCTGACGGACGTCACGGTGCCCGCGGTGGCGTTGGCCCCCGCGGCCGCGGCCGCGCTGCTGCTCGACCTGCCCGCCGGTGATCCGCGGCTGCCGGGGGACCTGCGGTACCTGGTCCATGTCGCACGCGGCGTCCGGCGGTGGGCCGACGCCGGGCGGGTGGTGCCGGAGCTGCGCCGGGAGGACGGGCTGTGGTCGGCGCGGTGGCGGCTGCTCGGCGGGGACCGCCAACGTGCCTGGCTCGCCGAGCTCGCGACCGCGATGCCCGGGGTGCTGCGCGCCGCCGGCGGTCGGCAGGCTCTCGACGACTTCGTCGACCGGCTCACCGACCCGATCGTGCGGGACCGCCTCGGTGGCCGCGACAGCGCGCACCCGTTGCTGCACGCGTTGCTCACCGACTCCCCGTTGGTGGCGCCGGGGGAGGGCAGCGGGCGGGCCGAGGTGGAGCTGACCCGCTGGCGGGCGTCGCTGTCCGCCGAGGAACCGGACCTGGTGCTGCGGCTCGTCGAACCCGACGAGGCGCGGTCCGGGGACATCGCGAGCGATCCGGAGACGGTGCTGTGGCGGCTGGAGGTGTGCCTGCGCCCGGCCGGGGAGGCGCCCGCGCCGGTGCCGGTCCGGTTCACCGACCCCGACATGATGCGCGTCGCGCTGCGGGGCCTCGGTGTCGCGATGGAGGCGTACCCGCGACTGCGGGCGGTGCCCTCCGACCCGGACAGTCTCGACCTGCTGCTGCCGCTGCCGGTGGTCACCGACCTGGTCGCCCACGGGGCCCGCGCCCTCGCCGCGGCCGGGGTGACGCTGCTGCTGCCGCGTGAGTGGGTGGTCGCGGCGCCGTCGCTGCGGTTGCGCGTGACGAGCCCGGCGGTGCTGCTCGACACCGACGAGCGGGCCGTCGGACTCGGCCAGTTGCTGTCCTACAACTGGGAACTCGCGGTCGGCGACATGGTGCTGACGTCCGACGAACTGGATCGGCTGGCACGGTCCACGGCGGACCTGGTGCGGCTGCGCGGCCAGTGGGTGCAGGCGGACGGTGCGGCGCTGGCGAAGGCCGCGGCCTACGTCGGGGCCCGCGACCCCGGCAGCGCGTCGACCCTCGGCGGCCTGCTCGGCGAACTGGTCTCCGCGGCGGCGCCGGTGCCGGTCGACGAGATCACCTCGACGGGGTGGGCCGCGGCGTTGCTGGATGCGCGGTCCGTCCCGACCGCGGTGCCCGCGCCCGCGGGCCTGGCCGCGACACTGCGCCCGTACCAGCAGCGGGGGCTGGAGTGGCTGGCGCTGATGAACCGCCTCGGTCTCGGCGCGATCCTCGCCGACGACATGGGGCTCGGCAAGACCGTGCAGCTGCTGGCGCTGCTCGCCCACGAGCGCGAAGCCGGCCAGGCGCGCAGCGGAGCGGAGCCGCCCCGTGGCACCCAGGCGCGCAGCGGAGCGGAGCCGCCGCGAGGAACCGTGTCGCCGACGCTGCTGGTGTGTCCGATGTCGGTGGTCGGCAACTGGCAGCGGGAGGCCGCGACCTTCACTCCCGGCCTGCGGGTGCACGTCCATCACGGGTCCGGTCGCCTGCGCGGCGCCGCGCTGCGGGCCGCGGCGGCGGCCCACGATCTCGTCGTGACGACCTACGCCCTCGCGGCCCGCGACGTCGCGGAGATCCGTGAGATCGTCTGGGAGAGAATCGTTCTCGATGAGGCGCAGCACGTGAAGAATGCCGGTACCGCGCAGTCGCGGGCGGTCCGGTCGGTCCCGGCGCGGCACCGGCTCGCGTTGACCGGCACGCCGGTCGAGAACCGTCTCGAGGAACTGCGGTCGATCCTCGACTTCGCGAACCCCGGGCTGCTCGGGTCGGCGCAGCAGTTCCGGGCCCGGTTCGCGGTGCCGATCGAACGCGAGCAGGACGCCGGTGCGCTGGTGCGGCTGAAGGCGGTGACGTCGCCGTTCGTGTTACGCCGGGTCAAGACCGATCCGGCGGTGATCTCGGACCTGCCGGACAAGCTCGAGCTCACGGTGCGGGCCAACCTGACCGTCGAGCAGGCGAGCCTGTACCGGGCGGTCCTCGACGACATGACCCGGCGGCTGCGGGACGCCGACAACCCCCGGGCCCGCAAGGGGGTGGTCCTCGCGTCGCTGACCCGGCTCAAGCAGGTGTGCAACCATCCCGCGCATTTTCTCGCCGACGGGTCGCCGGTACTGCGGCGCGGCCGGCACCGCTCCGGGAAACTGGCGCTCGTCGAGGACGTCGTCGACTCGGTGCTCGCGGAGGGGGAACGGGTGCTGTTGTTCACCCAGTTCCGTGAATTCGGGTCGATCGTCGCCGGGTACCTCGTCGAGCGGTTCGGCACCGAGGTGCCGTTCCTGCACGGTGGCGTGTCGCGCACCGCCCGGGACGCGATGGTGCAGTCGTTCCAGCAGGGCGGCGCCGGCGCCCCGATCATGCTGCTCTCGCTCAAGGCGGGTGGCACCGGACTGAACCTGACTGCCGCCAATCACGTTGTGCACCTGGACCGCTGGTGGAATCCCGCGGTCGAGAACCAGGCCACCGACCGGGCGTACCGGATCGGGCAGCGCCGCGACGTACAGGTGCGCAAGTTGCTGTGCGTGGGAACGCTGGAGGAGCGGATCGACGCGATGCTCACCGGGAAGGCGGAGCTGGCCGATCTGGCCGTCGGGGTGGGCGAGAGGTGGATCACCGAGATGAGCGACGACGAGCTGACCGCACTGATGGCGCTCGACGACGACGCGGTGGGCGAATGACCGGCCGGGCGGTGTCGCGGCGCGGGTCCGGGTGGGGGCGCTCGTTGCTGTCGGCGATCGAGAGGGGCGGCGCGAGCGGCCGGCTCGGCCGTGGGCGCAGTCATGTCCGGGCCGGGCAGGTGTTCGGCGTGCGGGTCGCGCCGGGCCTGGTGGTCGGGGAGGTGCAGGGCAGTCAGAACGAGCCCTTCACCGCGACCGTCACGATCCGCCGCCTGGACGAGGACGCGGTCGGTGAGGTGATCGGCCGGGTCCGGGGGACGCCCGGACTACTGGCCGCGGTCGCGTCGGGCGCGCTGCCCGCCGAGCTCGGCGAGTTGCTGCTGCCCGCCGGGCCCGGGGACGTCGACTTCGGGTGCACGTGTCCCGATCAGGGGTGGCTGTGCCGGCACGCGGCCGCCCTGGTGACGGTGACCGCGGAGCACGTCGACTCGACTCCGACGACGCTGCTCACCCTGCGCGGCGTCGACCTCGATTCGCTGATCCGCGGGGTGGACGCGAGCGCCGAGGTCGCACCGGATCCCCGCGACTGGTACGGCGAGGGCACCGAGCTTCCGGCGCTACCGCGGCCGGAATTCGCTGCGGCGCCACGGGATCTGAACCCCGGGCACCTGCGGTCCGCGCTGCGGGCGACGGCGCCCGACGAGCGCGCGGTGGCGCAGGGCCTGCGAGACCTCGACGCCCTCTACCGCGCGCTCGGCGGGGACTGACGACTCACATACGCTGCGAGGAGATGTTGCCGCCGTCGACCACCAGCTCGCTGGCCGTGATGTAGCTGGCCTCGTCGGAGAGCATGAATCGCACGGCGCGGCCGACCTCCTCCGGCTTGCCGAGGCGGCCCATGAGGATGCGGCGCTCGAAGGTGCCCTCGGGCAGCAGGTCGACCGTCGGCTGCAGCATCGGGGTGAGGATCTGGCCGGGGGAGACGCAGTTGATGCGGATGCCCTCGGGGCCGAGCCGGTCGGCGAGCGAGCGCACGACGGCGAGCATGCCGCCCTTGGCCGCGGAGTAGACCGGGTTGATCGCGTTGCCGAGGTGGGCGTTGATCGACGAGATGCCGACGATCGCCGAGCCCGGGTTGGCCTGGAAGTCCGGCAGCAGCTCCTTGGTCAGCAGGACCAGCGGGCGCAGGTGGGTGTTGATGCCCAGATCCCACACGTCGACGGTGACGCCCTCGAGCGAACCCTGGTCGACGACGCCGGCGGCGTGCACGAGGCCGCCGATGTTCGGCAGCGCCGCGCGGGTGGTGGCGAGCGCGTCCGCGTAGAGGTCCGGGTTGCTCAGGTCGACGCCGACGCCGATCGCGGTGATCCCGAACTCGGTGGCGATCGCGTCCGCCTCGGCCTTGGCCTTGGCCTCGTTGAGGTCCCAGAGGGCGACGGGCCGGCCGGCCTCGGCGAGGGCGCGGGCGGAGGCGAGGCCGATCCCGGATGCACCGCCGGTGACGACGACGGCGGTCGTGAGGGAGGAGTTGGTGGATTCAGACATGGGCTCAGCGTCCGCTCTTCCGGCGGCGGTGCACAAGACTCCCCTCCCGCTCAGCGGCTACGTCGCCCGGCGCGGCGCACGCCCCGCGGCAGGGTTCGCCTAGACATACATGGACTTCCAACTATAGGATGGGCACATATTCGAGAACTCCTCCGTACCCGCGGTGTGGGTGCGGATTCCTCAGGTGGCCTTCGCTTCAGTCAGGACAGGAAAAATGGTTCAGGAACTCACCCACTTCGTGGGCGGCAAGCGCGTCCCCGGTACCTCCGACAAGTTCGGGGACGTCTACGACCCCAACACCGGCGAGGTGCAGGCGCGTGTACCGCTCGCCGACAAGGCCGAGACCGAGGCGATCATCGCCAACGCGGTGGACGCGCAGCGTGAGTGGGCGGCCTTCAACCCGCAGAAGCGGGCCCGCGTCCTGATGAAGTTCCTCCAGCTCGTGCAGGAGGAGATGGACTCGCTCGCCCGGCTGCTCTCGTCCGAACACGGCAAGACCATCCCCGACGCCAAGGGCGACATCCAGCGCGGCCTCGAGGTCATCGAGTTCGCCCTCGGTGCCCCGCACCTGCTCAAGGGCGAGTACACCGAGTCCGCAGGCACCGGCATCGACGTCTACTCGATGCGGCAGCCGCTGGGCGTCGTCGCCGGCATCACCCCGTTCAACTTCCCGGCGATGATCCCGCTGTGGAAGGCGGGCCCGGCGCTCGCCGCAGGCAACGCGTTCATCCTCAAGCCGTCCGAGCGCGACCCCTCGGTGCCGCTGCGCCTCGCGGAGCTGTTCGTCGAGGCCGGCCTGCCCGCCGGCGTGTTCAACGTGGTCAACGGCGACAAGGAGGTCGTCGACGTGCTGCTCACCGACGACCGGATCAAGGCGGTCGGCTTCGTCGGCTCCACCCCGATCGCGCAGTACATCTACGAGACCGCGGCCGCGCACGGCAAGCGCGCGCAGTGCTTCGGCGGGGCCAAGAACCACGCCGTCGTGATGCCCGACGCCGACCTCGACGAGGTCGCCGACGCCCTGATCGGCGCCGGCTACGGCTCCGCGGGCGAGCGCTGCATGGCCATCTCCGTCGCGGTCCCGGTCGGCGAGGAGACCGCCGACGCGCTGGTCGCGAAGCTCACCGAGCGGGTCGCCAAGCTGAAGATCGGTCGTAGCGACGACGAGGGCGCCGACTTCGGCCCGCTGGTCAGCAAGGACGCGCTCGACCGGGTGAACAACTACATCCAGATCGGTCTCGACGAGGGTGCCGAGGCGGTCGTCGACGGCCGTGGCTTCACCCTCGACGGCCACGAGAACGGCTTCTTCGCCGGCGCGACCCTGTTCGACAAGGTCACCACCGACATGCGGATCTACAAGGAGGAGATCTTCGGTCCGGTGCTGCTCGTCGCGCGTGCCGCGGACTACGAGGAGGCGCTGCGCCTGCCGACCGAGCACGAGTACGGCAACGGCGTCGCGATCTTCACCCGCGACGGCGACACCGCGCGCGACTTCACCAACCGCGTCAACGTCGGCATGGTCGGCGTCAACGTCCCGATCCCGGTGCCGATCGCGTACCACACCTTCGGCGGCTGGAAGCGCTCCGGTTTCGGCGACCTCAACCAGCACGGTCCCGACTCGTTCCGCTTCTACACCAAGACCAAGACGGTCACCCAGCGCTGGCCCTCCGGGAAGAAGGAAGAGACCAACCACTTCGTCATCCCGACGATGAACTAGGAGCGGTTTCGTGTTCACCCTCACCGACGACGAGCGGGCGATCTCCGAGACCGCCCGCGACTTCGCCGCGGAGTTCCTGGCGCCCAACGCGATCGAGTGGGACCAGTCCAAGCACTTCCCGGTGGACGTGCTGCGCAAGGCCGGCGCGCTCGGCATGGGCGGCATCTACATCCGCGAGGACGTGGGTGGGTCGGGCCTGACCCGGCTCGACGCGGCCCGCATCTTCGAGCAGCTCGCGACCGGCGACCCGTCGATCGCCGCGTACATCTCGATCCACAACATGGTCACGTGGATGATCGACACGTTCGGCACCGACAAGCAGCGGCACCAGTGGGTGCCCCGGCTCGCCTCGATGGAGCACCTCGGCAGCTACTGCCTGACCGAGCCGGGCGCCGGGTCGGATGCGGCGGCGTTGGCCACCAAGGCCGTTCGCGACGGCGACGACTACCTGCTCACCGGCGTCAAGCAGTTCATCTCCGGTGCGGGCACGTCGGACGTGTACGTGGTGATGGCGCGCACCGGTGACACCGGGGCGCGCGGCATCTCGGCGTTCATCGTCCCGAAGGACGCGGAGGGGCTGTCCTTCGGCGCCAACGAGAAGAAGATGGGCTGGAACGCACAGCCGACCCGGCAGGTCATCATGGACGCCGTTCGGGTGCCTGCGGCGAACCTGCTCGGCGGTGAGGGCAACGGCTTTCGGATCGCGATGGCCGGCCTCAACGGCGGCCGGCTGAACATCGCGGCCTGCTCGGTCGGCGGGGCCGAGGCGGCGCTGCGCAAGGCCGTCGACCACCTCGCGGACCGGCGCGCCTTCGGTGCGCCGCTGCTGCAGTCGCAGGCGCTGCAGTTCCAGCTCGCGGACATGCGCACCGAACTGGAGGCGGCCCGCACCCTGCTGTGGAGGGCGGCGGCCGCGCTCGACGCGGACGCCCCCGACAAGGTCGAGTTGTGCGCGATGGCCAAGCGGTTCGCCACCGACACCGGATTCGAGGTCGCCAACCGGGCGCTGCAGATGCACGGTGGCTACGGCTATCTCTCCGAGTACGGTCTGGAGAAGATCGTCCGGGATCTGCGTGTCCACCAGATCCTCGAGGGAAGCAACGAGATCATGCGCGTGGTCGTCGCCCGCAGCGTGATCGCAGGAAAGGCAGGCGCGGCGTGAGTGACGCGAACGAGGCTCCGTTGACCGAGGCCGAGGTGCTCGTCGCCCGGGTCGGAGGAGTCGGGCGACTGACCCTGAACCGGCCCAAGGCGATCAACGCCCTCAACCACGCGATGGTGCGGGCGATGGCGGCCGCGCTGGTCGAGTGGGAGGCCGACCCCGCGGTGCGCGCGGTGGTCGTCGACGGGGCGGGGGAGCGCGGCCTGTGCGCCGGCGGCGACATCGTCGCGATCCACGACGACGCGAAGTTCGGGCGGACCGGGTCCCGCGAGTTCTGGCGGGACGAGTACATCCTCAACGCCGCGATCGGCCGTTACCCGAAGCCGTACGTCGCGATCATGGACGGCATCGTGATGGGCGGCGGTGTCGGCATCTCCGCGCACGGCAGCGTTCGCGTCGTCACCGAACGCTCCTCGATCGCGATGCCGGAGACCGGCATCGGGTTCGTGCCCGACGTGGGCGGCACCCACCTGCTCGCCCGCACACCGGGCGAGATCGGCACGCACGTCGCGCTGACCACCGGCCGGATGAACGCCGGCGACGCGATCGCACTCGGCTTCGCGGACCACTTCGTGCCGTCCGAGTCGCTGGGTGGTTTCGTGGCGGCCCTCGAATCCGGGTCGGTCGCCGATGCGCTGGCGCAGTTCGAGCGTCCCGCGCCGGAGTCCCCGCTGCTGGCGCAGCGTTCGTGGATCGACGCCGCCTACTCCGCGGACACCGTCGAGGAGATCGTCGCGCGGCTGCAGGCCGCGGGCATCCCCGAGGCGGCGAAGGCGGCCGAGCAGGTCCTCGCCAAGTCGCCGGTCGCCCAGAAGGTAGCGTTGCGCTCGCTGCGCCACGCCCGCACCCTCGGCAGCCTCGAGGAGGTCCTCAACGAGGAGTTCCGGGTCTCCGTCGCGGCGCTGTCCTCCCACGACCTCGTCGAGGGGATCCGTGCGCAGGTCGTCGACAAGGACCGCAACCCGGCGTGGTCGCCGGCCACCCTCGCCGACGTCACCGAGGGCGACGTGGACCGCTACTTCCAGCCGCTCGGCGAGCTCGAACTCGGTCTCGCCGCACCCGATCTCGAAGGGGTCTGACAGATGAGCACTCAACCGACCGTCGCGTTCCTCGGCCTCGGGCACATGGGTGGCCCGATGGCGGCGAACCTCGTCAAGGCCGGCTACGCGGTCACCGGGTACGACCCGGTGCCCGCCGCGCAGGAGCAGGCGCACAAGGACGGCCTCACGGTCACCGACACCGCCGTCGCGGCGGTCGCCGACGTGGACGTGGTCATCACCATGCTGCCGAACGGCAAGCTGGTGCTCGACCTGTACGACGAGATCCTCGCGGCCGCGAAGCCGAACACACTGTTCGTCGACAGCTCGACGATCGACGTCGCCGACGCGAAGGCCGCCGCCGACAAGGCGCACGCGGCCGGGCATCGCGCCGTCGACGCCCCCGTCTCGGGTGGTGTCGCGGGCGCCGCGGCCGGCACGCTCGCGTTCATGGTCGGCGGTTCCGAGGCCGACTTCGCCTCCGCGCACCCGCTGCTCGACGTCATGGGCGCCAAGGTCGTGCACTGCGGCGGATCCGGGGTCGGCCAGGCCGCGAAGATCTGCAACAACATGATCCTCGGCATCTCGATGATCGCGGTCAGCGAGGCGTTCGTCCTCGGGGAGAAGCTCGGCCTGACCAACCAGGCGCTGTTCGACGTCGCGTCCAACGCGTCCGGCCAGTGCTGGTCGCTGACCAGCTACTGCCCGGTTCCCGGACCGCTGCCGACCAGCCCCGCGAACAACGACTACCAGCCCGGTTTCGCCGCGGCGCTGATGGACAAGGACCTCGGTCTGGCGTCGAACGCGCTGCGCGCCAACGGCGTCGAGGACGGACTGGGGCTGCGCGCCGCCGAGATCTACCACCGCTTCAACACCGAGGGCAATGGCGGCCTGGACTTCTCCGCCATCGTCAACGACATCCGCACCCGATCCGAGGGAACCAAGTGAGCGAGTACGAGACC
This sequence comes from Rhodococcus olei, assembly GCF_039540555.1. Lineage (NCBI taxonomy): Bacteria > Bacillati > Actinomycetota > Actinomycetes > Mycobacteriales > Nocardiaceae > Rhodococcus > Rhodococcus olei. The sequence goes on from NZ_BAABFB010000024.1 coordinate 104,687, forward strand.
ATTCTGACCGAGCGCACCGGCCGCGTCGGCGTCGTCACCCTCAACCGGCCGAAGGCCCTCAACGCGCTCAACAGCCAGCTGATGCGTGAGGTCGTCGCCGCGGTCGAGGCGTTCGACGCGGACGACGAGATCGGCGCGATCCTGATCACCGGTTCCGAGAAGGCCTTCGCGGCCGGCGCCGACATCAAGGAGATGCAGCCGAAGACGTTCGCACAGGTCTACGGCGAAGACCTGTTCTCCCAGTGGGATCGGCTGTCCTCGGTGCGCACCCCGATCGTCGCCGCGGTCGCCGGGTACGCGCTCGGCGGCGGCTGCGAGTTGGCGATGCTGTGCGACTTCATCATCGCCGCCGACACCGCCAAGTTCGGGCAGCCGGAGATCAAGCTCGGCGTCATCCCCGGCATCGGCGGCTCGCAGCGGCTCACCCGCGCGGTGGGCAAGGCCAAGGCGATGGACCTGTGCCTGACCGGCCGCAACATGGATGCGGAGGAGGCCGAGCGGGCGGGGCTCGTCGCCCGGGTCGTGCCCGCGGCGGACCTGCAGGCCGTCGCGCTCGAGGCCGCGACCGCGATCGCGTCGATGTCGCTGCCGATCGCGATGATGGCGAAGGAGGCCGTCAACCGGTCCTTCGAGACCACCCTCGCCGAGGGCGTGAAGTTCGAACGGCGCGTGTTCCATTCGACGTTCGCGACCGCCGACCAGAAGGAAGGCATGGCGGCGTTCGTCGAGAAGCGCGCCCCGAAGTTCGTGAACGGCTGAGACCGGTCACCAGTCGTTTCGCGAGGGCCCCCACCGCGCCGGGCCCGCGGTGGCGGCGGCGAGGAGCACCGCTCCCCGCCCCGCCACCGACGTCGGGTCCGGCGCCGCCGACACCGGGATCCGCAGCAGTGACTCGAGACGCTCGCGCAGACCGGGAAGGTGCGCGCCGCCCCCGAGCAGCACCAGCACCGCCGGCGTCGTGCCGGTCTCGCGGATCATGGTGTGCAGCAGCGACACCGACTGGATCACGTCCGCTCGGCTCAGATCGACCAGGTCGCCCGTCGTCACCACGGTGGCCGCACCGGTCCGGGGGTCGGTGGCCGTGACCACCCGCTCGTGCGCGAGCTGCTCCTTGACGTCGCGGCACCAGGAGAGGCCCCGCCACACGCCCTGTGCGGCCAGCTGTTCCTGCAGCAGCTGGTCGATCCGGTCGCCGCACACCATCGCGCTGCGCCGCGCCGCGAGCACCTCCCCGGTCGCGCCATCGGCGACCGCGATCGACAACCCGGAACTGCCGACGTCGTACAGCACCGCCGTTCCGTGCCGCGGCAGTGCCCCGGTGAACCTCAGGTACCGGACCTGCGCCGCCGTCTCCGGCAGGACCTCGACGTGCTGGCGGGTCGTGGCGGCGCTGAGCGACTGCACCACTTCCGGTTCGAGCCCGGTCCGCAACGTCACCGCGGTCGCGGCCACCATCTCACCGCGCTCGATCGCGACCGTCCGCAGCGTGCGGATGGCCGAGATCATCGGCTCGCCGAGGGCCGCGCCCACGCGGAGCCGAACGTCGCAGCGCGCCACCGGTTCGTGGTGGGGGCGGTCCGGGTGCGCCAGCACCGCGCGGGCGCCGCTCGAACCGGCGGACACGCCGAGAACCAGGACCACTCTCGTCACTCCTCGTCGTCGACCGTCGTCACCACTTGGTGGGCGCGCCCCCGGTGTCGAAATCGCCGGCCTCGCGCCGCAACTCCGCGAGAATCCGCACGAGGGTGTCGAGCTTGTCCGCGGACAGCCCGGGCCGTGCGAACACCTCGCTGTTGAGCCGCTCCGTCGCGTCGACCGCCAGATCGCGTCCCGCCTGGGTGATTTCGATGAGTGTGGCACGCCGGTCGCTCGGGTGCGGCATGCGGCGCACGAGGCCGGCCTTCTCGAGCCGGTCGACGGCGTTGGTGACCGACGTCGGGTGAACCTGCAGGCGCGCACTGGCCTTCGCCATCGGCAACGCCCCGGACCGGGTGAACGTCAGCAGCGTGAGCAGCTCGTAGCGGGAGAAGGTCAACCCGGTCGGCTTGAGGACCTCCTCGACGCGCGCGATCATGATCTGCTGCGCGCGCATCACCGACGTCACCGCGGCCATCCCGTCGGCGACGTCACCCCACCCGTGGGCCTCCCACTGGCGGTGGGCTTCCTCGATGGGATCGAGTGGCAGGGGTTGTGACGGCATGCTCGACATCATCCCACGACGCGAGCCGAGGTCCCGCGCACCACTTCCCGTGGCGGACCGCTATCCGAGAGTCCGCACCGGGGACACCGCCGCCTGCAGCCGGTCGGCGCGTGCGCGCAGCAGCTCCGCCGCGCGGGTCTCGTCGGTGAAGATCCAGAAGTCGCCGGCGGCGAGCCCGGCGAACAGGGCCTCGGCCGCCTGGTCGGGGGTGACGCCGCGATCGGCGAGCACGTCCCGCATCCGTTCGCGCAGTGCGTCACCCGCCACGCCGTCCGCGTCGGCGCTGGTGTAGATCCCGGTGTCCACCGGTCCGGGCAGGAACGCCGCCACCCGGATCGGGGCCTGCGCCTGCGCGAGTTCGAGCGCCAGGCATTCCGTGAGGGCCAGCGCCGCATGCTTGCTCGAGACGTACGCGCCCTGCGCCGGCATCGTCGTCACCGACCCGATCGAGGCGACCGTCACCACGATCGCCTCCTGGCCGGGTACCGCCGTGTCGAGCATGTGCGGGACGAACGCACCGATCCCGTGGAAGACTCCGGCCACGTTGACACCGAAGACCCGCTCGAACCGGTCGGGCGCGATCTCCCACAACCGGCCGGTGCTCTCGATCCCGGCATTGCCGACGAGCAGCCGGACCGGGCCGAACTCGTCGACCGCGGTGACCGCCAGCCGCTCGACGGCGTCGGCGTCGCGGACGTCGCAGACGACCGGCAGGACCGTCGCGCCGGTGTCCCGCAGTTCCTCGGCGGTCCGCTGCAGCGCGGACTCGTCCCGGTCGGCGAGGACGACGCGCATGCCGAGAGCCGCGGCCCGCCGAGCGACGGCGGCACCGATTCCGGACGCCGCGCCGGTCACGACGGCGGTCTGCCCGTGGAGGTCTCGTGGATCGAGTGCAGTCACGCCCGCGACGGTAGGCACCGGCGGAGCCCTCCGGAAGGGGGACTTCCCCGTCAGCGGGAGCCGGGTGCGGGTCCGATCGGACGCCCGGTAGCTTCCATTCGCGGAGGTAATGAACACTGTGACCGAACCCCGCACACCCTGGGCCCAGCACGCGCTGATCCGGGCTGTCTTCTTCCTGATGGGTGCGGAGCTGTTCCTCGCGTCCCCGCTTCTGCCGACGATCTCGGACGACTTCGGCACCGCGATCGCGTCGACCGCCTGGGTGGTCACGGTCTTCGGTCTGTCCTACGCGCTGGCGAGTCCGCTGCTCGGTGGGCTGACCGAGCACATGCCGCGCAAGAAGGTGATCCTCTCCGGTGTCGCGGTGTTCGCGACCGGGGAGGTGCTGTGCGCGATCGCACCCAATCTCGGCTGGTTGCTCGCGGCCCGCGCGATCGGCGGCGTCGGCGGCGCACTGGTCGGCCCCGCGATGTGGGCATACCTGGCCGAGACGGCGGCGCCCCGCGAGCGCGGTCGGGCCATCGCAGGCGGGTCCGCCGCCTACGCCGGCGGCCAGATCATCGGGGTGCCGCTGGCGACATTCGCCGCAGCGGCACTGAGCTGGCGGGTCGCCTTCGGTGCCGTCGCGGTCGGGTTGGTCGTCGCGGGCACCCTGATCGCGCTGCGGCTGCGCGGATCGAGGCCCGCGGTCACCGGTCCGGTCCGTCCGCTCGCCGCGTTGCGGTCGTCGTTCGGGCTGTGGCGGGTCGGGGTGTTCCGGACCATCATGGCCGGCAACTTCTTCGTGCAGGCCGCGCGGTTGGGCACCTACGCGTACGCCGGAGCGTTGTTCGCGACGAAGTTCGGCTTCGGCACCGGGGTGCTCGGCCTGGTCGGGATGGTGGCCGGCATCGGGTCGCTGTTCGGGTCGTTGCTGGCCGGTCCGCTGATCGACCGGTGGAGTTCCGCGGGCAGGCACGTGTCGGAACTCAGCGTCGGATGGGGCCTGCTGATGGCCGTCGGTCTGGCGGCCGCCACGACCGCGGACACGTGGCAGGTGTGTCTGGCCGGGTTCGTGCTGTCGTTCTTCGCAGGCACCGCATTCTTCAGCACCGCGCAGGTGTACCTGACGACGGTCATGGCGGAGCGGCGCGCCCCGGCCGTGTCGTGGAACAACTCGGTGCTCTACATCGGGACCGGCGCCGGCACCACCGTCCTCGGCTTCGCCACCCTCGGCAGTGCCACGTTCGCCGTGTGCTCGGTGGTGTTCGCGCTCTGCGCCGCGGGGTTCAGCGCGGTGCTCGCCGTCCGCCGCCGCTGACCGGACGCCGCGTTCGACCGAATGAACGCCACGGTCGGCCGGGCGGGGCGTCGGCTGGTCACGCGTCGCGCATCTCGGACAGCGCGGCGGTGCGCTGGTCGATCCAGGTGCGCATCGTGTCGACGCTCGACCGCAGGTCCTCGGCGGTCAGGCCGTCGCTGGTCGGCACGGTTTCCGCGAGTCTGTCGAGGAGCTCCTGGGCCCGGCCGCTGCCGTACATCTGCTCGAAGAGATCCCAGTAGGCGCTCTCGTAGAGATCCGTGAACGCGTTCGACCCGAGGAACCGGGTCTTCAGGGTGTTGCCCTCGCGGGGCCGGCCGTGCGCGTTTCGGTTCCCGTCCGCCGCCGGGCCGGGCATCACACCGCCCGCCGCGGCTGCGCCGGCCGCCGGTGCCGCATCCGCCGTCGTGGTCTGTTGCTCGGTACGTCGCGTGGCGCCGGTGGGCGGCGGCTGCCCGACGGTCGTACCCGCACCGGCCTGCGTCGGTCCGGCCTGGACTGCCCCGCCGGGGCGGCCGCCACCGCCCACCGACACCGAGTCCCGGGGCCCGGCCGCCGTGCCTCCGGTCATCGCCAGGTTCAGGTCCCAGGAGACGACGGAGAGGAGCCCGGACTCGAGGTCGTACCAGAGGTAGTAGTTCTGGCCGGGGCCGGCGATGTCGTCTCCGTTGACGATCAGGTTCTGGGTGGCGGCGTAGCGGGCGAACGACTCGACGTCCACCCACGCGCCGAGTCGGGTGTCGAACTCCTCGTCGGAAGCCGAGTCCAGCCACTTCAGGAAGTTGATGATCGGCTGGAGGTTGCCGTCGCCCACCGCGTTGATCTGCTTGAACTGGTCGGCGTAGCCCGACTGGTCGTCGCCGGTGTACGCGAATCGCGAGTTGGCGTCGGCCTTGTACAGGTATCCGTCGGAGTCGAACAGGGCGTTGGCGTAGGCGTCGTCCGGGTGCTCGAGCAGCAGCCGGGTGGCGGTCGAACCACCGTTGATCGAGTACACCGTGTACGCGAATCGCTGTGTCGGCTGGTCGGTTTCGGCGGTGAGTGCCAGCGCCATCGCTTCGTTCAGCGCGGGACTGCCCGGCCGCACGGAGATCTCGGTCAGGCCCTGGTAGGCGCGACCCTCGACGTTCTCGTCGAAACTGATCAGCAGCGGCAGCGAGGTCGGGTCGTCGGCCGACACCGACGACATCAACTCGCCCATGCCGCCCGTGCCACCGAAGCCGTCCGGCAACCGACCGTTCTCGGGTGGAGCGAACCCCTCGGGCAACTGCATGCCGTCGGGCAGCTGCACACCGTCGGGGGGCTGCATGCCGCCCGGTGGGAATCCTTCACCGCCCGGACCGGTGCCACGGACGCCCATCAGGGTGGAATTGCCCTTCAGTCGCACGGCCGCATCCGTCACCACGGTGCCGTCGATCGTGATGTCGGCGGTCACCCACTTCTTCTCGCCCGACTTCTGGAACGACGTGATCATGTCGCGGTACTCGGCATCGGGCATCTGCAGGGACAGCTCGTGCTGGACGGAGCCGTCGAAGAGGTCCACGGTTCCGGCGACGTTGTCGGTGACGTCCGACGCGATCACCGTGGCGTCGCCGGTGATGTACGGGCGAATCCGGGCGTTTCCGAACACGGTCGCCATGATCGCCACGAACGCGACGAACACCACCAGCAGCTTCCAGTGCTGACGCAGTGATGTCGGAACCCGGTGGATCAGTCGGCGCCGCGGCGGCGGCCCGGTGATGTCCGTCGCGGCCATCAGATGTCCGTCTGGTCGTAGCCGGTCAGCACCGTGACCCGCTGTCCGGCGTTGACGGCGCTCAGCGCGGTGATCAGCGCGGCGGGCTTGGTTCCCTTCTTCAGTTGTGCGGTGTAGTAGAGCTCGTGCAGCGCGCCGGCGCGGACGGCCTCGGACGAGACCAGTTCGAACTCGGTGCAGTGCTTGATCAGAACATCCTCGACGAGCGCCGTGTACTCCTGCTCCGGCGGCACCTGGACCTTGACCACCTGCCGCTGGACGTCCAGCTTGAACCAGTTGAACTTGTTCATGATCAGCAGCACGAGGCAGATCGCGACGGTCGCGGCCACCGCGAGAAGGTAGAACCGGGTGCCGGTCGTCATGCCGATCGCCATCACCAGGAAGATGAACCCGACGTCACGAGTTTCCTTGATCGCGTTGCGGAATCGGACCACGGACAGTGCGCCGACGAGGGCGAAGGCCCGGGCGATGTTGGAGCCGACGACGAGCATGATCAGCGAGATGATCATGCCGACCATCACCAGCGTCTGGACGTACGACTGGCTGTACGAGACGTTCTTGTGGGTGTAGCGGTAGACCCAGCCGATGATCGCCGACAGGACGAACGCCAGCGCCAGCGACACGATGATGTCGAACGTGGAGAACGTCCCGCTCAGGTCCTGAAGGTCGAAATTCATGCTTGTCCTGTTTCGTTGGGGGAGTGGGGTTGCGTGCGGCGGGCCCGGTCAGTCGGCGGCGTGGGCCGCGACGTCGAACACGTCGGTGGGCGCGCGGTCGTCGAAGCCCGGCGGCAGCAGCAACTCCGGCGATCCCATCCGTGAGCGCGGCGCCATCCCGAATGCCTCCACGGCCTGGCAGTACTTGGAGACCCGGATCACCGACATGTTCATCCGGGCGGTGAGATCGGTCGCCCAGTACGGCACGCGTTCGTTCGCCTTGAGTTCGACGATCGCCAATTTCGGCGGGATGATGAAGCGGTTCTGGGCCCCGGAGGCGAAGTGGAAGTCGCGGTCGCGTCCGTGCACCCGGTGGTCGATGGTGACCCGCAGTCCCAGATCGGCCGCGGTTCCGACGAACGCCTCGCGCAGGTATCCGGTGGTCACGATCGGGCGCAGGTCGAGGTTGCCGACCAGCGTCGTCACCTCGTCGACGAACGGGCGCTGCGCGCGTGCGCACTCGATGTCCTCGCGGCCGCCCAGCCACCGCTGGGTGAGGCCGTAGGGCAGGGCGATGCGCCGTTTCTGGGTGACCCGGTTGACTCGCTGCTTGATCTCGATCTGCACCTCGGTGTCGTCGGTGCATTCGGCGGGTTGCCCGTACAGGCGCACCCGGAGCTTGCGCCGGAACCTGAGTCCCTCGATCTTCTCCCAGTAGAACCGCAGGTCGGGTGTGTCGTAGTAAAGAGAGGTGACCGGGTACCCGCCGTGCGGCGAGTACGGGTCGGCGTCCATCCGGGCGGCCAGCTCACGACGCAGCTCCGGAACCCGTGTTTCGTCGACGAAGTACTTGATCTCGTACCGATTGAAGGCGTGAAGCCTGCTCGCCGTCTGCTGGTGTCCGGTGACGGCGACCTGAGCCGGTGGCGGCGACGGCCGTTCCGTGGGTGGATCGCGAAAGCGATCGAGAAAGCGCATCGTGCGGTGGCTCCTTGCCCTGACGGTGTACGAACAGGACAAGTACAGGTGGTGAACCTCGAGGAATCTTGGTGAAATCCTGACAATTGTCTGGCAATGAAGAAGTAAAGCCTGTCGACCTACGGTGCCCGGGTTCGAATCACGGCGAGCGCAACCCTGGGCGCATCCGGCGCGGTCCGGCAACGTGAACGGCGATGCGGGTGTGGCTGAGTGGTTAGGCACCGGCCTGCAAAGCCGTTCACACGGGTTCGAATCCCGTCATCCGCTCGACGAGCCCGGCAGGTCTCCGCCTGCCGGGCTCGGGGGTTCGTGCGAGTTGTCGGCCTCAGCCCACGGCCGGTGGCTGGTCGACGAGCTGCGCGAGGTAGAGCTGCTCGCCGAGCTTGTCGATCAGTTCGAGCTGGGTTTCGAGGTAGTCGACGTGGTCCTCCTCCTCGGCGAGGATCTTCTCGAAGAGCCCGGCGGTGGTGTGATCGCCCTTGGCGCGGCACATCGTGATGCCGGGACGCAGGCGCTCGACGACCTCCCCCTCGATGGCGAGGTCCGAGGTGAACTGCTCCCGGATGGTCTGGCCGATCCGCAGCGGAAGGAGGCGCTGGTAGTTCGGCAGGGCCTCGAGCATCAGGATCCGGTCGGTCAGCAGCTCGGCGTGCTGCATCTCCTCGAAGGACTCCTGGCGGGTCTTCTCGGCAATCTTCGTCAGACCCCAGTTGGCCTGCATCTTGGAGTGGAGAAAGTACTGGTTGATCGCTGTGAGCTCGCTGGTCAACTGCTCGTTCAGAAGAGCAATGACCTCGTCGTCGCCGCGCATGACACCTCCGGTGGGGGTGGACTGAACACAGTGGATTCAGACTAACCCTCACCGGGTGCTTTCACTCGGTGTATCCGTGCGCGGGTTCGGTTATGCGCTGATCGGTTGGTCCTCGCATTCGACGGTGGCGAAGTGCTGTTCGATCATCGACTTGATCCGGTCGCGGCACATGCCGCACCCGCGTCCGCGCCCTGCCCCGCAGCCCATCGAGACCTGCTTGACGGACTGCGCACCCGCCGAGATGCACTGATGCACCGTGTCCTCGGTGGTGGCCTCGCAAACGCAGACGTACATGTCGTAATCCTCCAGCCCAGCTTCCTCAGGCGAGGCTACACTAACGGCCCTCGACTTGAAAAGGGTAGGCTAACCCAATTTTTGATCTTGATCGGCACGGAGTCGCCGACGGGTCGTTGACCCCCGCGCGGCAGCGTGTGTAACCTCGCGTCACATATAACTGGGTGTGAGGAGGGCGACATGGCCGACTTCGACGTGGTGGTCACCGGGGGATTGTGGTTCGACGGCACGGGTGCGCCACCGCTGCGTCGCAATCTCGGGATCCGCGACGGCGTCCTCGAGAAGGTCACCACCGAGCCGCTGCCCGCCGGTCCCGGCACCGAGGTCGTCGACGCGGCGGGCAAATGGGTGCTGCCCGGGTTCGTCGACGTGCACACCCACTACGACGCCGAGGCGCTCGCCAATCCCGGACTCGGGGAGTCGGTGCGGCACGGCGTCACCACCGTGGTCCTCGGCAACTGCTCGCTGTCCACCGTGTACTCCACCCCGCGCGAGTGCGCCGACCTGTTCAGCCGCGTCGAGGCCGTCCCGCACGACGCGGTGCTCCGCATCCTCGACGAGAAGAAGACCTGGACCTCGCCCGCCGAGTACGTCGCCGCCCTCGACGCGCTGCCGCTCGGACCGAACGTCGCCGGATTCATCGGCCACTCCGACATCCGCACCCACGTCCTCGGGCTCGGCCGCGCCACCGACCGGTCCGCCCCGCCGTCCGCCGCCGAGCTCGACCGCATGGGAACGTTGCTCACCGAGGCGCTGGACGCCGGGATGCTCGGCCTGTCCTCGATGACGAACTCCCTCGACAAGATCGACGGCGACGAATACCGGTCCCGCTCACTGCCGTCCACGTATGCGCGGTGGCGCGAACTGCGATTCCTGAACCGGATCCTGCGCGACCGCGGGAAGATCCTGCAGTCCGCGCCGACGATCAACCTGCACCCGAACGTCGCCGCGTTCTTCGTCGAGAGCTCGGGCATCGGCCGGCGTCGCAAGCTCAAGACCTCGCTCCTGTCCGGCGCGGACTCGAAGGCGTACCCGGTGCTCGTGTACTTCATGCTCACCGCAGCGCCGCTGCTCAACCGGTTCGCGAAGACCGACTTCCGCTGGCAGCACCTGCCGGTGCCGTTCACCGTGTACGCCGACGGCATCGACCTCGTGGTGTTCGAGGAGTTCGGCGCCGGCGCCGCGGCGCTGCACCTGCGCGACGAGGTCGAGCGCAACGAGCTGCTGCGTGACGAGGGGTACCGGCGCCGGTTCCGGAAGGCCTACGACGACAAGTGGTCCCCGCGGATCTGGCACCGCGACTTCCACGACGCGGTGATCGTCAAGTGCCCCGACGAGACGCTCGTCGGCAAGTCCTTCGGTCGGGTGGGCGACGAGCGGGGGGTCCACCCGGTCGACGCCTACCTCGACCTCGTGGTCGAGTACGGCCGGAACCTGCGCTGGCGTACCACCGTTGCCAACCACCGGCCGAAGTACGCGCGCAGGCCCGCCGCCAGTTCGGGGGTGCAGATGGGGTTCGGTGACGCCGGCGCGCACCTGCGCAACATGGCGTTCTACAACTTCCCGGTCCGGCTCCTGAAACGGGTCAACGACGCCCAGAGGCAGCGCCGGCCGTTCCTGACGGTCGAGCGGGCGGTGCACCGGCTCACCGGCGAGCTCGCGGACTGGTACGGCCTCGACGCCGGACACCTGCGCGTGGGGGACCGCGCGGATCTCGTGGTGATCGACCCGGCCGGGCTCGACGACTCCGTGGACGCGCTGTTCGAGGAGCCCGTCGCCGAGTACGGCGGCCTGCGCCGAATGGTGAACCGCAACGACCGGGCCGCAGTCGCCACCCTCGTCAACGGGCGAATCGTGTTTCGGGACGGTCGGTTCGCGCCGGGGTACGGTGTGGAGAAGACCGGCCGGTTCCTGCGTGCCGGGCAGCGGGCGCCCCGGGGTGCCCTGCACACCGACGTCACCGTCTGACGAAGGGGCGGGTACACCGATGGCAGCGAGGCGGCTCACCACGTTCACCCGCGACGGGTTGGTGTTCGACGTGCGCGACGAGGGTCCGCTCGACGGGGCGCCGGTCGTGCTGCTGCACGGCTTCCCGCAGGACTCGCGGTCCTGGGATGCCGTCGCGTCGCTGTTGCACGCCCGCGGGTTCCGCACCCTGTCACCCGACCTGCGCGGTGCGTCCCCGGGTGCGCGGCCGCGGTCGCGATGGGCCTACCGGTCCACGGAACTGACCGACGACGTGGTCGCGCTGATCGCGCAGGCGGGGGTCGGGCCCGTGCATCTGGTCGGCCACGACTGGGGCGCGGCCGCGGCGTGGTGGGTCGCGGGTCGCCGGCCCGACCTGGTGCGCACCCTGACCGCGGTCTCGGTCCCGCACCCCACCGCGTTCGCCCGCTCCCTGCTGACCAGCCGTCAGGCGCTGCTGTCCTGGTACATGCTCGTCTTCCAGCTCCCGATGGCGCCGGAGCGGCTGTTCGGGGACGAAACCCGGGCGCGCCGCGCCTTCCTGCGCGGCGGCATGACCCGGGAGGTCGCCGACCGCGATCTCGCGCCGATGCGCGAGCGCTCCCGGGCCCGGGGTGGGCTGAACTGGTATCGCGCGATTCCGTTCACCCCGTTCTGGCGGCCCGCGGAGCGGATCACGGTGCCGACGCTGTACGTGTGGAGCGACGGCGACATCGCGCTCGGCCGCACGGCCGCCGAACTCACCGGGCGGTACGTCGACGGCCCGTACCGGTTCGAGGTGCTCGCCGGGGTGAGCCACTGGATCCCCGACGAGGCGCCGCAGCGGCTCGTGGACCTGCTCGTCCCGCACCTGGGGTAGGGGTCAGGCGGGGCGCGTCCACGCCCCCATCAGGGCGTCGCTCAGCTCGCTCATCAGTGCCCGGATGCGGTGGTCGGCGGCTCCTCGGGGATCGAGGGATTCGTGCAGCAGTTGCCGGAATCGGGTGGGCGTGACGCCGAACGTCTCGAGCAGTTCGGACGCGCTCGCACCGCCGAACGGTGCCCATTTGATCGCGAAACCGATCACCCATTTGCCGTGGGGGCTGACGGCCTTGGCGCGGTCGAGGTAGTCGCACTGTCGCAGCAACACTCGAATCCGCTCACGGTTGTAGTGGTGGTCGGTACTCACGGGTGCTCCTGATCTCACGACGGTCAGCTCGCCCGAACGGCGAACACGGGGAACCGGTGGCCGCGGGGCGTCGGCCGGAACTCGACGCGCACGGGGTGGGACGCCCGCGCCGGGATCTCGCCCTCGATCCACGTGTAGAGCCGGGGGCCGTCGTCGAGTTCGACGATCGCGGTGACGGCGGGGTCGGTGTCCGCCTGCGGGCCGGGTGTGGCCTTCCACGACACGATCGCTCCCGTTCCGGTGGACGGCACCGCGGCGAGTTCGGTGCCGTGGCACACGGGACAGATCGCGGTCAGCGGCGCGCAGCTCGTGGCGCAGCTCGCACACCGGTTGATCAGCAGTGCCGGTGACCCGAGGGGGTCCGGGCCGGGCGCGGCGGGGGTGGGGTGGGGCGTGTTCTGATGCATCGGGACCTCGACGAGGAGCGGGCTGGTGACGTGCATCACACTCTCGTTGGGATCGGGTCTCGGGACCACCGCAGAACTACCCGGGTACCTACCTGTTTCTCGAACCGGGTGACGTCGCCCGGTTTCATGTCCGAGGCGGTCGTCCAGCTGGGATCGGGAGGTGGCCCGGCGGAGTCCGGACGGCGAACCCCGTCCGGCGGATCGGTGAACAGTCGGTGATTCACCGGCGAAAGCGCTGGTCGCGGGCCTCTGGGTCGCGTGCGTCGTGGCTAGAGTCCCCGCCATGCACGTCTTGTTCCTCTGCAAAGGCAACGTGTGCCGCTCGGCAATGGCCGAGCGGCTCGCGGTCGCCATCGCGGCGGAGCACGGTCTGACGGGCCTGACCGCGGAGAGCGCGGGCACCCGGGCGCTCGTCGGATTCCCGATCGAACCGGTGGCCGCCGAGGTGCTCCGCGGTCTCGGTGCCGACCCGTCCGGATTCGCGGCCCGCAGGCTGCGGCCCGAGACGGTCGATCGTGCGGACCTCGTCCTCGCGATGACCGAGCAACTGCGCGACGAGGTGGTGCAGCTGGTACCGGGGTCGGGGCGCCGGACCTTCACACTGCTCGAGGCGCGCCGCACCGTGTGGCTCACCAAGGCGCGAACCGTGGACGACCTGCACGCGCACCGCGACCGGGTCGCGATCCACGACGAGTCGATCAGCGATCCGGTCGGGCTCGGCGCGGGCGCGTTCGAGCGGGTCGGCGAGCAGATCGCCGAGGCGTTGCTCGTGCTGATCCCGGCGCTGTGCGAGGCCGGCGGGCCGGGTCCGGTCGACGCCTGACCGGAACCCGGGAGCGGACGGGCCCCGCGGGTCACCGGCCGCGTCAGGCCTTCCGGGACCCTTCGCGGCTGTCGTCCGCCGGCGCGAGCACCGTGTGCAGCGCGGCCGTGACCGTCCGCAGCTGCTCGTCGGTCAGCCGTTCCGCGAAGCGCTCCGCGATTCCGCCGAGGTAGACCGGCGCGGCCTCGCGGTAGCGCCGCAGGCCCGCGTCCGTGATCGTCACGAACGCGGAGCGGCGATCATCGGGGTTCGCGCCCCGCTGCACGAGCCCGTGGGTCTCCATCTCGGCGACCAGGCGGCTGACGCGGGTGCGGCTGAGCACCACCCGCTCCCCGAGGTCGCTCATGCGCAGCGGGGTGTCGCCGGCTCCCGCCAGTTCGAGCAGCACGTCGTACCAGGCCAGCGGCAACCCCGTCGTGCGTTGCAGATCGGCGTCGAGCTCGGGCACGAGTCGCGCGTGGACCTGCAGGAGCGCGCCCCACGCGCTCGTCTCCAGGTCACGTCGACTGGAATTCCGTGTCGCTGCCACCGCGGCAGTCTAGCCGGATCCGGCAGACCGGTTGCGTGCGTACGCACCTTCCTATTCAATGTGTGTACGCACGCACATAAGTGCGGAGCGATCGCATGGAAGGTGACACGATGACCGAACTGATCACGCGCGACGAACTGGCCGCCGCGCTCCCCGACCACTCCGTGGTTCTCCTCGACACGCTCCCCGCCGAGCACTACGACCGGGCACACATCCGCGGCGCGCTGAATCTCGTCGAGGCCGACGTGGAATCGATGGCGCCGCAGGTGCTTCCGGACCGCGACGCGGCCATCGTGACCTACTGCGCGAACATCTCCTGCCGCAACAGCGAGAACGTGGCGGGCCGGCTCCGCGCGCTCGGGTACTCGAATGTGCGCAAGTACCGGGAGGGCATCGCGGACTGGGAGTCCGCCGGCCTGCCGATCGACGGGGCCGGCACCCGGGAGCCCGTCACCGGGTGACCGGCCGCCAGGTGCCCCCGCCCGTCATGCGACGCCCGGCGCCGGGCCGGCGTGCCGGGTGGGGAGCGCCTGCGCCGGGGCGATGCTCGGGCCGACCCAGGCGCTGTGCGAGGCCGGCCGGGCGGGCCGGTCGACGCCCGACCGGAATCCGGACCGGCCGGCCCCGCGGGTCACCGGCCGAAGCGCTCCTCGACCTCGGCGGCGCTGAGCCCGAACTCCTCGAGGGTGTACTTGTGCGCCGGTTTGCGAGCGCCGGACCGGCTCTCCTCGTGCATCGCCTCCATGGCCTGCTGGGCCTGCGCGGTCAGCGGGATGCCGAAGGTGCCGTAGATTCCCTCGACGGTGCCCAGCGGGTCGGCGACGAAGTCCTGGTAGTCGACGTCGACGAACTGCGCCGGGTCGTACTTCGCCCGGTCCGCCGTGAACTGCTCGAGCCCGCGCGCCCACAGCTCGAGCTGGCTGCGCCCGATCACCTCGCCGCGGAAGGTGTTGGACCAGCCCTCGGTGGCCTGCTCGGCGAGACTGCACACCGACGGGATGATCGTGGTCGGCGGGCGATGCGTCTGGATGATCAGGGCGTCCGGGTACACCGCCATCAGCTCATCGAGCGCGAACAGGTGGCTCGGGTTCTTGAGCACCCACCGCCGGTCCTGGTCCGGCAGGCCGATCAGCTGCAGGTTCTTCTTGTGTCGGGCGTACGCGTTCGTCCAGTCCTGGGTCTGCAGCCACTTCGAGTAGGTCGGCAGGTTCGCCAGGCACTCGTAGGACACCGACTTGAAGGTCTGGCGCAGCAGCTGCCAGCACTCCTCGACCTCGCCCGCCGACATGTAGTGCACGCCCATGAATTCGGGGTGCTCGACGTGGTGCTTGCTGAACTGGGCCTCGATGCCCTGGAACACCGGGTTCGACTCCCACGTCTCGCGCGGCGGCCGGGGCTGCGGCATCTCGGTCAACCACATCTCCAGGCCCTGGTGGCCGGGGTCGACCGTGAGCAGCCGGTGCAGCGCGGTGGTCCCGGTGCGCGGCAGGCCGGTGACGAAGATCGGCCGTTCGATCGTCACCTCCGCGTGCTCGGGATGCTGCCGCCAGGCCGCCTCGGACAGCAGCCGCGCGACCAGGGCACCGCGCAGGAACACCCGGGAGATCTTGCTGCCGAAGGGGGTCAGGCTCTCGTCGCGGGCGTACGAATCCAGCAGCACGCCGAGCGCCTCGGTGTAGTCGTCGACGCCGAAGTCGGACAGTCCGGTCATCCGGGTGGCCGAGGCGTGCAGGTCCTCGACCGTGCCGACCGTGGTGCGTTCAGTCATTCTCGTTGTCTTCCTGTGTCGTCTTCGGTCGCGTCCTAGTGGTGGAACTCGCCGCAGTTCACGTCCAGGCACTGACCGGTGATGCCGCTGGCCATCGGGGAGGCCAGGAAGATCACGGCGTCGGAGACCTCGTCGGTGGTCGGCAGTCGCTTCAGATCGGTCCCGGCGGCGGTCGCGTCGTAGATCTGTTCGACCGTGGTGCCGTACTTGTTCGCCTGGTGCGCGAAGTACCGCTGCAGGGTGTCGCCCCAGATGTAGCCCGGTGCCACCGAGTTGATCCGGATTCCCTTGGGGCCGAGCTCCGTTGCCAGTGACTGCGAGATGGACAGCAGGGCCGACTTGGCCATCTTGTAGCTGCCGTAGCGCTCCTGGGAGTGGCGCAGCACCATCGAGTTCACGTTCACGACCGCGCCCTTCGAGGCCTCGAGTGCCGGGGTGAACAGCTGGGTCAGCCGCAGTGCGCCGAACACCGTGAGTTCGAGGGAGTCGCGCATGTGCTGGAAGTCGGTGCGCGCCAACGGCTTCATCGACGGCACCGAGAAGGCGTTGTTGATCAGCGCATCGGCGCGACCGTACGCGTCCACGGTGGCGGTGACCAGGTTCTCGGCGGAGGCCTGGTCGGTGATGTCGGTGGACACGGTCACCGCGCGGCGGCCGAGGTCGGCGACCTCCTTGGCGACCTCGTCGAGCCGGGACTGGGTGCGGGCGGCCAGCACCAGGTCGGCGCCGGCTTCCGCACAGCGCAACGCCAGGGTGCGGCCGAGCGCCGGTCCGACCCCGGAGATCACGACGATCTTGTCCTGCAACAGATTGGTCACGTGGGTTCCTCGCTGTGTTGTGGCCGAGCCTCGGGCTCAGCCGAGCATCCGGTTGGCGACGGCGGCCTGGCGCTCGGCGATACGGGCGGTCCAGTCCTCCGGGGTGATCTTGTTGTGTTCGTGGAACGGCAGTGCCGCCGCGACCTCGTCGATGCCGACCACCTCGACGGTCGGGCCGTCGGCGGGGGTGAACTCCCGATCGGTGCGCTGCCAGCGGAACTGCAGGATTCCGCGCGGGTGGCCGACCGTCTCGATCCAGTTGGTCACGCCGGGATTGCGCGGCGAGACGACCATGCGGATCATGCCGTCCGGATCCACCTGGGCCTGGGTGTTGTTCAGCGACGTCTGGTGTCCGGTGTAGTCCAGCGAGATGTACCACATGCTGCCGAGCTGGAAACCCTGGTACGGCGCGTCGGACTTCGGGACGGTGATGATCATCGCCTGGTCGTCGGCGAGTTCGTAGTGCCCGACCGAGGAGTACTGGGTGGCCAGGCCGCCGGGCGTCAGCCGCGGCTCGGTCATCGTGTTCACCGGCAGCTTCAGATAGAACCACTCCGGGAACTGCAGCCACGTCTTGACCCGGCCGACCAGTGCCTTGCCCGCCCGGGTGAAGCGCTTGGCGGTCTCCTCGGGGGTCAGGGCGTCGTACGGGACACCCATCCGGTCGACCCGTTCGATCCGGATCGTGCCGCGCCGCTGGGACCAGTCGCTGTACACCTCGCGGACCACCAGCTGGGACGCGCCGGGGGCGAGGACGAAGTGGTTGCGCTTGCCGGCCGCGTTCTCGGCCCACGCCCCACCGGCGGGGCCGAAGCGGAGCTCGAAGGTGCCGTCCGGCTCGATGTCGATCGCGCGGTCGTCGAAGGCGGACTCGCTGCCGGGGACGTTGGAGTCGGTGTAGTTGCCGCTGAGCACCTGGAAGCTCAGGTCGCAGGTGGTGCCGCGGGTACCGGTGACGACGTACTCGGCGTCGTCGTTGACACGGGCGCCCCAGTACAGGGTGTCCGGGTTGTCCAGGCCCATCTTCGTGTACGGCCCGGTGCCCTGGATGAACGTCGGGTGCGTCTTCTCCGTCGCCCAGGCCGCGTGGACGCAGGCCAGGATGCCGCCGGCCAGGTACTGGTAGCCCTCGAGCAGGTCCTGCTCGGACCGGATGTGCGGCGCGGCCGCGACGAGCTTCTCGGCTTCGGCGATCGCTTCGGCCAGTGGATCTGTCAGCACTCCCGCTCCTCGCGTTCAGGTGGTACAAATATGTACCCAAGTGGTAGGGAATTGTGTCCCCGACCATAGAACGTGTTTCAAGGAGTGGTCAATGGCTGCCGATCCGGACACCGGGCGTCGATCGCCCCCGACCGACCGGGTGATCCAGGTGCTCGACCACCTCGTCGCCCGGCCCGAGCGCCGGTTCGGGCTCTCCGAACTGGCCCGCACCCTGGACATCAGCAAGCCGACGTGTCTCGGGATCCTGACCGCGCTCGTCTCCGGGGGGTACCTCACCCGGGACGTGGAGACGAAGACGTACGGGCTCGGGCCCGCCCTGATCGCGGCCGGCCGGGCGGCGCAGCGGGGGTTCGCGGTCGGTCCGATCGTGCGGCCGCACCTGTCGGCGCTCGCGGCCGCGTTCGGCGCGGTGTGCACCGCGTCCGCGGTGGTGGGGGACCAGGTGATGATCCTCGAGGTCGCCACCCCGCCGGGCGTCCAGTCGGGCCGGGCCGCCGCCAGGGTGGGGCAGGTGTACCCGTTCGCGCCGCCGGTCGGGCTGATGTACGTGCTCTGGAGTCACGACGACGAGTTCGCGCGGTGGCTGCGGCGCGATCCGGCGTTTCCGGTGGTCCTCGACCAGGGCCTGCTCCGCCGGGTCGTCGACGACTGTCGCGAGCGGGGATATCTCGTCGAGCGGCTCACCCCGAACGGCCGCCGGTTGTTCTCCCTCATGGCCGGCGTCGCCGGGCGCGACCTGCCCGCCGAACTGCGGGAGCTGGTCGGCGAGATGGTGTCGAGTCTCGGCGAGCGGGTGTACGTGGGCGGCGAGATCTCCGCGGACGTCGAGTATCCGGTGAGCCTGATCGCCGCCCCCAGCTACGACGCGGACGGCAGGCAGGCCCTGGTGCTGACCCTCGACGTCGGCGGTTCGATCAGCGGCGTGGAGATCGAACGCCGGGGCCGGGCGCTGGCGGTCGCGGCGGACGCGGTGACCGCCGAGCTGGGGGGAGTGGCGCCGGTGCGGTCGGGCGTTGACCGGTACTGACACACGTTCTACAGTCGGGCCCAGACCGCGCATTATCGAACCGCATCGGTACAAAAATGTACCGACTTGGGATGTTGAAACCGGAGCCCCGATGACCGCACCGTCGCCGCCCGTCCCGTCCTCGCCGCCCGGCTACGAGCTCTCCCACCTCGGTGCGCTCGAAGCCGAGGCGGTGCACGTCTTCCGCGAGGTCGCGGCCACCTTCGAGCGCCCCGTGCTGCTGTTCTCCGGCGGCAAGGACTCGGTGGTGATGCTGCACGTGGCGGCCAAGGCGTTCTGGCCGGCGCCGCTGCCCTTCGCGGTGATGCACGTCGACACCGGGCACAACTTCGACGAGGTGATCGAGTTCCGCGACACCGTCGTCGAGCGGCTCGGACTGCGCCTGGTCGTCGCGAGCGTGCAGGACGACCTCGACGCCGGTCGCGTCGTCGAGGACACCGGACCCCGGGCCAGCCGGAACCGCCTGCAGACCCAGACCCTGCTGCGCGGCATCCGCGAGGGCGGGTTCGATGCGGTGTTCGGCGGCGCCCGGCGGGACGAGGAGAAGGCCCGCGCGAAAGAGCGGGTGTTCAGCTTCCGCGACGAGTTCGGGCAGTGGGACCCGCGCGGACAGCGACCCGAACTGTGGCACCTGTACAACGGCAAGCATCGCAAGGGCGAGCACATCCGGGTGTTCCCGCTGTCGAACTGGACCGAACTCGACATCTGGCAGTACATCGCCGACGAGCGCATCGAGCTGCCGTCCATCTACTACGCACACCGCCGACCGGTCGTGGCCCGGGACGGAATGCTGCTGGCACACACCAGGTTCCTGACCCTGTTGCCGGGTGAGGAGCCGTACGAGGAGCTGGTGCGGTTCCGCACCGTCGGCGACGCGACGTGCACCGGCTGCGTCGAGTCCTCCGCCGCCACCGCGGACGCCGTCGTCACCGAGGTCGCCGCCAGTCGGATCACCGAACGCGGTGCCACCCGCGCCGACGACCGGATCTCCGAGGCCGGCATGGAGGATCGCAAGAAGGAGGGGTACTTCTGATGGCCGCGCACCCGAGCTCCGGACACACCCTGCAGCTGCTGCGGGTCGCGACCGCAGGATCGGTCGACGACGGCAAGTCGACGCTGATCGGGCGACTGCTGTACGACTCCAAGTCGATCTTCGAGGACCAGCTCGAGGCCGTCGAACGCAGCAGCCGCGAACGCGGCGAGGAGCGCGCGAACCTCGCGCTGCTCACCGACGGGCTGCGCGCCGAACGCGAACAGGGCATCACGATCGACGTCGCGCACCGCTATTTCGCCACGCCGCGACGCAAGTTCATCATCGCCGACACGCCCGGGCACGAGCAGTACACCCGCAACATGGTCACCGGCGCCTCGACCGCGGACCTGGCACTGATCCTCGTCGACGCCCGGAACGGCATCGTCGAGCAGACCCGCCGGCATGCCTTCCTGTCCACGCTGCTCGGGATCCCGCACCTCGTGGTGTGCGTCAACAAGATGGACCTGGTCGACTGGTCGCAGGACCGGTTCGAGGACATCTGCGAGGACTTCCGGCGGTTCGCGGCCAAGCTCGACGTCCACGACCTGACGTTCGTCCCGGTGTCGGCGCTGACCGGCGACAACGTCGCGACCCGCACCGAGAACATGCCCTGGTACGACGGCTCGTCGCTGCTGCACCTGCTCGAGGAGGTGCACGTCTCCTCCGACCGCAATCTGATCGACGCCCGGTTCCCGGTCCAGTACGTGATCCGCCCGCAGCGTCAGACCGACGCCGACCTGCACGACTTCCGCGGCTACGCGGGCACCGTCGCCAGCGGCGTGTTCAAACCGGGTGACGAGGTGGTCGCGCTGCCGTCCGGGTTCACCACCCGGATCGCGGCGATCCACGGCCCGGGCGGCCGGCGCGTCGACGAGGCGTTCGCGTCGTCCGCGGTCTGCATCCAGCTCGCTGACAACCTCGACATCGCCCGCGGCGACACCCTGTGCCGGCCGAACAACCGGCCCCTGGTCGGCCAGGAGATCGACGCGATGGTCTGCTGGCTCACCGGACAGTCGGAACTCTCCGCACACGGCCGGTACTCGTTGTTGCACACCACCCGCTCGACCCGGGCGCAGGTGGTCCGGCTCGACTACCGCCTCGACGTCAACACCCTGCACCGCGACGAGTCCGCGCAGTCGCTGTCGCTCAACGAGATCGGACGAATCCAGCTGCGGACCCAGCAGCCGCTGCTGTTCGACCCGTACCGCCGCAACCGCGTCACCGGCAGCTTCATCCTGATCGACGAGACGACCGGCAACACCGTCGCCGCAGGCATGATCACCGGTCCGACGCTCAAGGAGTCGAAGGTCGTCTGGCACGCCTCGGCGATCAACCGGGAGGAGCGGGCGACCCGCGGCGCCACCGTCTGGCTGACCGGACTGTCGGCGTCCGGAAAGTCCACGGTCGCGGTCGAACTCGAACGCCGGCTCGTCGCGGCAGGGATCCCGGCCTACCGGCTCGACGGCGACAACCTGCGGCACGGGCTGAACGCCGACCTCGGCTTCGGTGCCGCCGACCGGGCCGAGAACGTGCGCCGCGTCGGCGCGGTCGCGCAGTTGCTCGCCGATGCCGGGGTCGTCGCGGTCGCGTCGCTGATCAGTCCGTACCGGGCGGACCGGGACCGGGTGCGGGCGGCGCACGACGCCGCAGGCCTGCGGTTCGTCGAGGTGTTCGTCGACACCCCGCTCGAGCAGTGCGAGGCCCGCGATCCCAAGGGCATGTACGCGCGTGCCCGCGCCGGGGAGATCACCGGGTTCACCGGGATCGACGACCCCTACGAGCGACCCGACCACGCCGAACTCGTACTCCGGCCGGAGGACGGGAATCCGGTCGCACAGGCCGCAGCGATCATGGAGTATCTGACCCGATGAGCACCGACCACGAACTCGACGACGCCCAGCTCGCGGCCGAGATGGCCGCTCGCGCCGGTGATCTGCTCCTGGAGCTGCGCGCGCGTGAACTGGGGCCGAACCCCCTCCCGTCCGGTGCCGCGCGCGAGTTGAGCCGGCGCGGCGACAAGGAGGCCAACGCCCTGCTGCTGCGGATGCTCGACCAGCACCGCCCCGCCGACGCGGTGCTGTCCGAGGAGTCCTCGGACGAGGGCTCGCGGCGTGGCGCCGACCGGGTGTGGATCATCGACCCGCTCGACGGCTCCCGTGAGTACGGCCTGCCCGGGCGCACCGACTGGGCGGTGCACGTCGCGCTGTGGGAACGGGGCGCCGGCATCACCGCCGCCGCGGTCGCGCAACCGGCGCTCGGTCGCGTGTACCGCAGCGACACCGCGACCGCCGCGATCGGCGAGCGCGAACGCCCGCGCATCCTGGTGAGCGACAGCCGCCCGCCCGAGTTCGTCGCGCCGCTCGCGGAGCGGATCGGCGGTGACGCGGATCCGATGGGATCCGCCGGGGCGAAGGCGATGGCGGTGCTCCGCGGGGACGCCGACGCCTACGTGCACGCCGGGGGACAGTGGGAGTGGGACTCGGCGGCGCCCGTCGGCGTCGCGCTCGCCGCCGGGCTGCACTGCTCCCGGATCGACGGCAGCCCACTGGTCTACAACGAGGCCCACCCGTACCTGCCGGATCTGCTGATCTGCCGTCCCGATCTCGCTCCGCCCCTGCTGGCCGGAATCGCGGAGCTGACCGGCACGCTCCGGGACACGCCCCGGGTCGCGATGGTCCGCGAGTACCTCGCGTCCCTGCTCAGCCACGACGCGAGCAAGGTGCGCCTCGCCGCGGACTGCTTCCGCGTCGAGAACGGAACGCGGACCGGCGATTCCGGGCCCGAGATCGTCCGGGAGCTGGAAACCGGAGCTCAGTACCTGCCGCTGACCGGCATCCGGAACCTGACCTTCGCGGAGTTCGGGACCGACGTCGTCGCCCGCTTCCTGCTCGACATGGCGGTCGGCGAGCACACCCACACGGTCGCGCTGACCGAACACTTCGCGGTGCCCGGCGCCGAGATCACCGCCATCACCGCGATCATCGAGCCCGTCGTGCGGCCCGCATGAGCGGATCATTCGGTCGATCCGATCGACCGACCGCGTCCGTTCATCCGGGGGAGCGGGGCGCGCGGTGAGGGTGTACGCGAACACCGACCCCCGGCTCGGGCCGGCCGAGATCGCGGACCACGCGCGCCGCGTCGAGGCGGCCGGCTACGACGGGATGCACGTCTCCGAGACCCTGCACGACCCGTTCCTGCTCGCGGCGGCCGCCCTGCAGGCGACGTCGCGGATCGTGGTGCGGACCTCGGTCGCTCTGGCGTTCGTCCGCAGCCCGGTGCTGACCGCCTACACCGCATGGGATCTCGCGCGCGTCTCGGGGGGACGGTTCCACCTCGGGCTGGGCAGCCAGATCCGGCAGAACGTCGAGCAGCGGTACGCGATGCCGTGGTCCGAGCCGGCCGGGCGGATGCGCGAGTACGTGCACGTGGTCCGGGCGGCGTTCGCGACCTTCCGCAGCGGGGAGCTCGTGCCGTTCGAGGGCGAGCACTACCGGTTCACGCGCATGCAGCCGTACTTCAACCCGTTCGACGGCCGCCCCGCGCCGCCGGAGCCGCCGGTGTACCTCGGCGGCGTGGGCGCCCGGATGTGCCGGGCCGCCGGGGAGGTGGCCGACGGCTACCTCGCGCATCCGACGAACTCGAGTCCCCGATGCCTCGCCGAGGACACACTGCCTGCCCTGGCCACGGGCGCGGCGTCGGCGGGCCGCGGTCGAGGCGACCTCGACGTGATCGCGGGCGTCCAGGTGATCACCGGTGACACCGAGGCCGATCTCGCTCGCGAGCGTGAGCGTCAGCGCCGCCAATTCGCCTTCCTGTACTCGACCCCGGCGTACCGGCGCGGCCTCGACAGCGTGGGCCTCGGGCACCTGCAGCAGCCGCTCGCGTCGATGGTGCGGGACGATTCGTGGTCGGCGCTGGCGGACGTCGTCACCGACGACGTCCTCGCGGCGCTGCTGCCGACCGCTCGCTACGCGGAGCTCGCCGACGCCGTCCGGGGCCGCGTCGGCGGGCTCGTCGACGGCGTCACGCTCGCGCTGCCGACGGACGCCGCGCAGGACGGGCAGATGGCGCGCGTGGTGGCGCGGCTGCGCGAGTCGCCGTCCGGCGGCGAGCCCGCATGAGATCGTCGTTCGATCCAGGAATCACACTCGAGGAGAGACCATGAACCCTGACGCCGTCGTCACCGAGTTCTGCGCCCGCTGGGCCGACGCCGACGCCGACACCCTCACCGCGTACTTCACGGAAGACGCCGTGTACCACAACATTCCGATGGAGCCGGTCGTCGGCAAGGCCGCGATCCGGGACTTCCTGGGCGGATTCATCGGGCAGTTCGGCGGCATCGACTTCCGCGTCCACCACCAGACGTCGAACGGGTCGGTGGTGATGAACGAGCGGACCGACGTCTTCACGATGGGCGGCACCACGATCGAACTCCCGGTGATGGGTGTCTTCGAGATCACCGAGGACGGGAAGATCGCCGGCTGGCGGGACTACTTCGACATGGCGCCCCTGGCCGCACTGGGCGGCTGACCGCCTCGTCGCGGACAGAAAAGAAGCCCCGGTCGACATCGTCGACCGGGGCTTCCTTCTATGCTGTGGCGCACTCGAAATGCGAGTGCCCCCGGCAGGATTCGAACCTGCGACCTTTCGCTCCGGAGGCGAACGCTCTATCCCCTGAGCTACGGGGGCGCGCCGAAAACTCGGCGTGCCGGTTGGGCTGGCTTAGCGTAGCGCATGCCACCCCGGAATCCATATTCGCACCGCTGACCTGCGCAGAAGAGGAGTTCGGCGGCGGCTTCCGGGCCCGCGGGCGCCGCCGAACTCCTTCACCGCCCTAGTTCATCGGGAGCGGGGCCGCGCCCTTCTCGGTGAGCAGCTGCATCATCCGGTGCGACTCGCTCTGCTGGGTGTCGACCATCGTCTGCGCGAGATCGCGGACGGTCTGCACGTCGGCGTGCTGTGCGCCGTACTGCATCATCGGGAGCCCGCCCTCGTGGTGGCGCAGCATCAACTGCAGGAACAGCACGTCCGCCGCCGGACCGCGGGCCTGCCGCAGCGCCGCCATCTCGTCGGAGGTGGCCATGCCCGGCATCGCCGGAGCCGACGACGCAGGAGCCGGCGAGGTGGTGGCCTCGCCGGTCGCGCCGTGGTTCATGCCGGCGTGGCCCGCCGATCCGTGGCCGCCGTCCTCGGTCATCCACGTCATGTACTCGCCGGTCGGCAGCAACGGCTGGTCCCACAGCGACAGCCAGCCGGTCATCTGGCCGATCTGGTTCTGCTGCGTGGTCAGGATGTCGTAGGCGAGGTCGCGCACCATCGGATCCGACGCGTTGGCGATCGCGATCGCGGCCATCTCGACGGCCTGGTTGTGGTGCACGGTCATGTCCTGCGCGAACCCGACGTCCACCGATCCCGCCGCCGGGGTGGCGGTGTCGTCGTGCAGGAACTGGTTGGCGAGGAACCCCAGGCCGAACCCGACCGCGATCGCCGCGATCAGGCCGAGGATCGCCAGGGCGGTGCGCTGACTGCGCGTGCTGCCCTGGTCACCCGCCGCGCGGGGGCCGGTGCCCGAGTCGGTGTCCGTCACGTCAGCTGCCCGGGGCCGGCTGCGGGGCCATCGGCAGTCCGGCGCCGGCGCCGGCGCCGGACTCGGACGTGTCGGGGGTCAGGCCCTTGCCGTCCATCGACACCGCGCCCGGGCCGGGGGGAGTGGGGTCGAACGCCGGCGGGTTGTCCGGGTCGAAGGCGCCCGGGATCGTCGAGCAGCTCGCGCCCTTCTCCGGGTAGGCGCCGAAGTTGTTCAGCCGCAGCGCGGCGACGAACTGGTTGATCCGCGGGTCGTCGGCGCTGTCGACCTTCAGCTGGTGGCCCCAGCTCTGCACGGCGATCGGCGAGTCCATGCCCGGGTACGGCGACATCAGCATGTACGACTTGCCGTCGACACGGTCGGCCAGCGCCTGACGATCGGCGTCCGACACCTTGTCGGGGTTGTACGCGATCCAGACGGCGCCGTGCTCGAGCGAGTGCACCGCGTTCTCGGTGCGGATCGCGTTCGGGTACACCACGCCGGTGCAGGTCGCCCAGGTCGCGTCGTGCGGGCCGCCGAACGGCGGGGTCTGGTCGTACGCCACCCGCTGGGACGACGACACGTGCAGCGCGGCCGGGTAGTCGATCTTGACGACGCCCTCGATGCTCGTCGACGGATCGGGGTTCGAGGCGCTCGGGGCGTACTTGTCGGCCTCGGCCTTGTTCTGGTACTTGGGCACCAGGTTGACCGCGAGCAGCGCGATCAGGGCGATGACGGCGACCGCCGCGCCGATCGTCAGCCAGGGAATCTGCCGCTGCTTGGGCAGTCCGCCCTTGCGGGCGCCGCCGGAGCTCTTGTTGGCTGCTTTGATCGCCTTGGCAGACTTGGCGCTGCTGCGTGCGCCGCGATTATCCGAACCGCTGGGCATCTGTGGGTGCTCTTTCGATGGGTGGGCTGTCGGTGGATGGACCATGCGTGCGCGGGTGGTCCCGTGGTCGCACCACTGTACGTTCCGTGCCTGAGCGCAGCCTTTGAACGGGCAGACCATAGGATGAACACCTGTGACTCCCGCCGACCTTGCCGAACTCCTCCGCGGTACCGCCGCGAAGGTCCTCACCGACCACGGACTCGACGCCGCCGTCCTGCCCGCGACGCTGACGGTCGAGCGTCCGCGAAACCCCGAACACGGCGACTACGCCAGCAACGTCGCGATGCAGGTCGGCAAGAAGGCCGGGGCCAACCCGCGCGAGCTGGCGACCTGGCTCGCCGAGGCGCTGACCGCCACCGACGGCATCGACTCCGCCGAGGTCGCGGGTCCCGGCTTCCTGAACATCCGGCTCGCCGCCGCCGCGCAGGGCGCCATCGTCGCGAAGGCCATCGAAGCAGGTCAGAGCTACGGAAGCTCGACCGCGGCGGCCGGCAGGCGGATCAACCTCGAGTTCGTCTCGGCGAACCCGACCGGCCCGATCCACCTCGGCGGCACCCGCTGGGCCGCGGTCGGCGACGCCCTCGGGCGCATCCTCGCCGCGCAGGGCGCCGACGTCACGCGGGAGTACTACTTCAACGACCACGGTGCCCAGATCGACCGGTTCGCGCGGTCGCTGATCGCGTCCGCCGCGGGCGAGCCGACCCCGGCGGACGGTTACGCCGGCGACTACATCGTCGACATCGCCGCCGAGGTCGTGCGGCAGCGGCCCGACGCCCTGGAGCTGTCCGCCGACGAGCAGCAGGAGGTGTTCCGCTCGATCGGTGTCGCCCTGATGTTCGACCACATCAAGCGGACCCTGCACGAGTTCGGCACCGACTTCGACGTCTACTTCCACGAGAACTCGCTGTTCGAGTCCGGCGCGGTGGAGAAGTCCGTCGCCACCCTCAAGGCCAGCGGAAATCTCTACGAGGAGGACGGCGCGTGGTGGCTCAAGAGCACCGACTTCGGTGACGACAAGGACCGCGTCGTCATCAAGTCCGACGGCAACGCCGCCTACATCGCCGGCGACATCGCGTACTTCCAGGACAAGCGTGCCCGCGGCTTCGACCTGTGCATCTACATGCTCGGCGCCGACCACCACGGCTACATCGGCCGCCTGAAGGCCGCCGCGGCCGCGTTCGGCGACGACCCGGCGACCGTCGAGGTGCTGATCGGGCAGATGGTCAACCTGGTCCGCGACGGCGTCGCGGTGAAGATGAGCAAGCGCGCCGGCACCGTGATCACGCTGGACGACCTGGTCGAGGCGATCGGTGTCGACGCCGCCCGCTACGCGATGATCCGCTCGTCGGTGGACTCGAGCCTGGACATCGACCTGGAGCTGTGGGCCAGCACGACGAGCGAGAACCCGGTGTACTACGTGCAGTACGCGCACGCTCGGCTCGCCTCGCTCGCGCGCAACGCCGCCGACCTCGGCCTGTCCTCGGACGACCCGAAGCTCGAGTTGCTCACCCACGAGCGGGAGGGCGACCTCATCCGCACCATCGGCGACTTCCCGAAGGTGGTGGCCACGGCCGCTGACCTGCGGGAGCCGCACCGGGTGGCGCGCTACCTCGAGGAGCTGGCCGGCACCTACCACCGCTTCTACACCGACTGCCGGGTGCTCCCGCAGGGCGACGAGCCCGCCGGGGACCTGCACACCGCCCGGCTGGCGCTGTGCGGTGCCACCCGTCAGGTCCTCGCCAACGGTCTCGGCCTGCTCGGCGTCGGCGCACCGGAGCGGATGTGAGCGCGCACCCCGCCGGTCCCCGGCACGCGGAACTCGCGCACGCACCGGGCCTGCCGCCCCGCCCGACCGAGCCCGCGCAGATGACCGCGCTGCCGGCCGCGGTGTGGCCGCGCGGCGCGTCCCGCGGTGCCGACGGCGTCGTGCGTCTCGCCGGCGTCCCGGTCACCGAACTCGCCGAGCAGTACGGCACGCCGCTGTTCGTGATCGACGAGGACGACTTCCGGTCCCGCTGCCGCGACATGGCCCGGGCCTTCGGTTCCCCCGAACGGGTGCACTACGCGTCCAAGGCGTTCCTGTCCAGCGAGATCGCCCGCTGGGTGGCGGACGAGGGCCTGTCGATGGACGTCGCCTCGGGGGGCGAGCTGGCCGTCGCGTTGCACGGCGGTTTCCCCGCCGAACGAATCACGATGCACGGGAACAACAAGTCCCGCGCCGAACTGCGTGAGGCGGTGTCCGCCGGGGTCGGGCACGTCGTCCTGGACTCGATGCAGGAGATCGACCGCCTGGACGCGGTCGCCGCCGAACTCGGGGTCGTGCAGGAGGTGCTGATCCGCATCACGGTCGGCGTCGAAGCGCACACCCACGAGTTCATCGCGACCGCACACGAGGACCAGAAGTTCGGCTTCTCGCTGTCGGGCGGGGCCGCGCTCGACGCGGTCCGCCGGGTGTTCGAGACCGACAACCTCCGGCTCGTCGGCCTGCACAGCCACATCGGATCGCAGATCTTCGACGTCGACGGCTTCGAACTGGCCGCGCACCGGGTGATCGGCCTGCTCCGGCGGATCGTCGACGAGTTCGGCGCCGCGAAGACGTCGCAGGTGAACGTCATCGACCTCGGTGGTGGCCTGGGCATCTCGTACCTCGACAGCGACGACCCGCCGCCGGTCGACGACCTGGCCGCGAAGCTCGCGAACATCGTCGCCACCGAGTCGGCCGCGGCCGGGTTGCCGGTGCCGACCCTGATGGTCGAGCCGGGCCGGGCGATCGCCGGACCGGGGACGGTGACGCTCTACGAGGTCGGCACCATCAAGGACGTCCGCCTCGACGGCAACGCATCTCGCCGATACGTCAGCGTCGACGGCGGAATGAGCGACAATATCCGGACCGCGCTGTACCAGGCCGAATACGATTGCCGGCTGGTCTCGCGGGACAGTCGGGCCGAGCCGGTCGTCGCGCGGGTGGTGGGCAAGCACTGCGAGAGCGGTGACATCGTCATCCGTGACACCTGGCTGCCCGACGACGTCGATGCCGGGGACCTGCTTGCGGTCGCCGCCACCGGCGCGTACTGCTATTCGATGTCCAGCCGCTACAACCTGCTCACCCGGCCCGCAGTGGTCGCGGTCCGGGACGGGAAGCCCCGACTCGTACTGCGTAGGGAGACCGTGGCAGATCTGCTCAGCTTGGAGGTACAGGAACATGACTGAACGCAGCGCCGCCGCCGAGATCGGCGTCGCGGTCCTCGGCCTCGGCAACGTCGGCAGCGAGGTGGTCCGGATCATTCGCGACCACGCTCGCGATCTGGAGTCCCGGATCGGCGCGCCGATGGTGCTGCGGGGTGTCGCGGTCCGGCGGATCGACGGTGATCGGGGCGTCGCCGCCGAGTTGCTGACGACGGACGCCGACTCGCTGGTCGCCCGCGACGACGTCGACATCGTCGTGGAGGTCATCGGCGGCATCGAGGTTCCGCGCAAGCTGATCCTGGCCGCGCTGAACTCCGGCAAGTCGGTCGTCACCGCCAACAAGGCGCTGCTGGCCGAGTACACCGGCGAGCTGGCCGAGGCCGCCGAGCGGCGGGGTGCGGACCTGTACTTCGAGGCCGCCGTCGCCGGCGCCATCCCGGTGATCCGGCCGCTCACGCAGTCGCTCGCCGGCGATCGCGTCAACAAGGTCGCCGGGATCGTCAACGGCACCACCAACTTCATCCTCTCCGCGATGGACGAGACCGGCGCGGACTACGCCGACACCCTCGCCGAGGCCGGCCGGCTCGGATACGCCGAAGCCGACCCGACCGCCGACGTCGAGGGCTTCGACGCGGCCGCCAAGGCCGCGATCCTCGCGTCGATCGCGTTCCACACCAGGGTGACGGCCGCCGACGTGTACCGCGAGGGCATCTCGTCGATCACCGCCGCCGACCTCGAGGCGGCCAAGTCGCTGGACTGCACCGTCAAGCTGCTGTCGATCTGCGAGCGGATCGTCGGCGCCGACGGCACCGAGCGGGTCTCGGCCCGCGTGTACCCGTCGCTGGTGCCGCTGGACCACCCGCTCGCATCGGTGAACGGGGCGTTCAACGCGGTCGTCGTCGAGGCCGAGGCGGCGGGCCGGCTGATGTTCTACGGCCAGGGCGCCGGCGGTGCCCCGACCGCCTCCGCGGTCATGGGCGACGTCGTGATGGCCGCCCGGAACAAGGTCAACGGTGGCCGGGGTCCGCGTGAGTCGGCGTACGCCGCACTGGCGATCGCGCCGATCGGCGAGATCCCCACCCGCTACTACGTCAACATGCAGGTCGCGGACCGTGCCGGGGTGCTGTCCGCGGTCGCGGCGGAGTTCGCCCAGCACGGCGTGTCGATCTCCACGGTGCGGCAGGAGGGCGCGGGCGACGGGGCCCGGCTGATCGTCGTCACGCACCGCGCGACCGACGCGGCCCTGTCCGAAACCGTTGCATCCCTTGGCAAACTCGACTTCGTCACCGCGGTCACCAGCGTTCTCCGATTGGAAGGTTCCAGTGAATAGCCCTCAGCACACCCCCGTTCACACGCCCTGGCCGGGGCTGATCGAGGCGTACCGGGATCGGCTCCCGATCGGCGAGAACTGGAAGACGATCACGCTCCGGGAGGGCGGCACCCCGCTCCTGCCCGCCGGCCACCTCTCCGAGCTGACCGGGTGCGAGGTGTACCTCAAGGTCGAGGGCCTCAACCCGACCGGGTCGTTCAAGGACCGCGGCATGACGATGGCCGTCACCGACGCGCTGGCCCGCGGCCAGCGGGCGGTGCTCTGCGCGTCCACCGGCAACACCTCGGCGTCGGCCGCCGCGTACGCCGCGGTCGCGAAGATGACCTGCGCGGTGCTCGTCCCGCAGGGCAAGATCGCGATGGGCAAGCTCGCCCAGGCGGTGATGCACGGCGCCAAGATCATTCAGGTGCAGGGCAACTTCGACGACTGCCTCGAACTCGCCCGCAAGACCACCGCCGAGTTCCCGACCATCGGTCTGGTCAACTCGGTGAACCCGGTCCGCATCGAGGGACAGAAGACCGCGGCGTTCGAGATCGTCGACGCCCTGGGCAAGGCCCCCGACATCCACGCCCTGCCCGTCGGCAACGCCGGCAACATCACCGCGTACTGGAAGGGCTACTCCGAGTACCAGGCGGACGGCGTCAGCTCGTCGCGTCCGCGGATGCTCGGTGTGCAGGCCGCCGGCGCGGCCCCGCTCGTCCACGGTGCGCCGGTCAAGGACCCGGAGACCATCGCGACCGCCATCCGGATCGGCGCTCCCGCGTCCTGGGAGGGCGCGGTGCGTGCCAAGGAGGAGTCGAACGGTGTGTTCCGCGCCGCGACCGACGAGGAGATCCTCGCCGCCTACCGGCTGATCGCCGCGACCGAGGGCGTCTTCGTCGAGCCCGCGTCGGCGGCCTCCGTCGCGGGGCTGCTCGCGGCGCACGCGGAGGGCTGGCTCGACCGCGGCCAGACCGTCGTGTGCACCGTCACCGGCAACGGTCTCAAGGACCCCGACACCGCCCTGCTGGGAATGCCTGCCGTCCAGCCGATTCCGGTCGACCCCGTGGCCGTGGCCTCGGCGCTCGAGCTGGTGTAGTGACTGCGCAGAGAATCGGCGGCACAGCGATGACTCGGACGTTGCCGGCAGGCTTGACCGTGACGGCGCGGGTGCCCGCGTCCACGGCCAACCTCGGCCCGGGATTCGACACCCTGGGCATGGCGCTGGGTCTGTACGACGAGATCACCGTCACCACAACCGAGTCCGGCCTGACGGTTCGGGTCGAGGGGCAGGGTGCCGAGGACGTGCCGTGGGGTCCTTCCCACCTCGTGGTCCGGGCGATCGAGCGTGGCCTCGAGGCCGCGGGTGTCTGGGCGGGTGGTCTGGACGTCGTGTGTCGCAACGTCATTCCGCACTCGCGTGGCCTCGGGTCGTCCGCGTCGGCCGCGGTCGGTGGGCTCGCCGCCGCGAACGGGCTCGTTGCCCGGCTCGACCCGTCGCTGACGCTGAGTGATGCACAGTTGGTGCAGTTGTCGTCCGAGTTCGAGGGACACCCCGACAACGCGTCCGCCAGCGTTCTCGGTGGTGCGGTCGTCTCCTGGAGCGAGGACCCGGCCGACGAGGTGTCCCCGCGCCGCTACGGTGCCGTCCGCCTGACCGTGCACCCGAGCATCCGGGTCGTCGTCCTGGTGCCCGAGGAGCGGTCCGCGACCGCGCACACCCGCGGGCTGCTGCCCGAGCGGGTGCCGCACGCCGACGCGGCGTTCAACGTCAGCAGGGGAGCGCTCGCGGTGGTGGCGCTCACGTCGCGCCCCGACCTGCTGCTGACCGCGACCGAGGACCGGTTGCACCAGGGTCAGCGCGCGTCCGCGCTGCCCGTGACCACCCGCTGGGTGTCCGCCCTGCGGGAGCGCGGAATCGCCGCGGTGGTCTCCGGCGCCGGTCCGACCGTGCTGGCGCTGACCACCGAACCGTTCCCGGCAGATCTGCGAACCGCCGCCGAGGCCGAGGGATTGCGAGTGTTGGACCTCGACGTGGCCGACGGGGTTCGCGTGTCCTGACCGCGCCCTGCCTGATGCTCCGGTGGCCACAACCCAGCGGTGTGCTCCGCCACACCGCTGGGTTGTTCTTGCCCGTATTCGCGTTCACGGCTATCCTGAGGGCGTTCGCCCATCGTGCGTATCAGTCGCCGGTGCTCTGTCAGGGCAATCACTCCCGAAATCTGGAGTCTCCCGATCGGATTTCCTTTCGGTCGCGAAGCTCGGAAATCACGGAACCGCCCCCCGAGTCCCGGATTGCGTGTTATCCGCCGGACCCTCCCGTGTTCGAGAAATCGGCGCTCGAGGTTTCGGCTCGGAGAAGACGCCTGAGTGCGGAAGCGGGTGGACGGCCCGACATTTCCCGAAACATGTCCGGCACATCCGAGTTCAGTAATTGAGCTGCGGGACGAACCCTCGACTCAGCGCCGCGCGGGCGAGGGAAGGAAAGGACATCCGTGACCGATACGGACCTGATCGCCACTTCTGTGCTCGACTCTGCGGTGTCCACCGCGTCGAGCCCGAGCGGCGCTTCACAGACCTCAGCGACGGACCCCGCCGTCGCCGCCGCGACCAAGCGCGCCGACGCGCGTCGCGGCTCCGGCCTCTCCGGCATGGTGCTCGCCGAACTGCGTGCACTGGCCGGTGAGCTGGGCATCAAGGGCACGTCCGGCATGCGCAAGGGCGACTTGATCGCCGCGATCAAGGAGCGGCAGGCCGGCGGCGCCCCCGCGAAGTCCGCCAAGACCGAGGCGCCCGCCAAGACCGACGCCCCGGCCGCGAAGGCCGAGGCTCCGGCCGCGAAGACCGAGGCGCCCGCCAAGACCGAGGCCCCGGCCGTGAAGGCCGAGGCCCCCGCTGCCGAGACCACCCGCGAGCAGACCGCCGGTGACGGCGGCACCGCCGAGGGCGAGCAGACCGGCCGCCGGGGCCGCCAGCGCCGCGGTGCGTCGCGGACCGGTGAGCAGGCCGACACGACCGAGTCCACCGAGGAACGCCAGTCCGGCCGCCAGGAACAGGGCGGCGAACGGCCGCGCCGGGAACGTGGCCAGGGCGGCCGCGGCAACCAGGACCGTGGCCAGGAAGAGCGTGGCCAGGGCGAGCGTGGCCAGGGCGGCCGCGGGAGCCAGGAGCGTGGCCAGGACGAGCGTGGCCAGTCGGACCGTGCGCAGGGCGGCAACGGGCCGCGCGGCGAGGGTCGCGACGGCCGTGGCGACGAGGACGGCGAGGGTCGCGGTCGGCGGGGTCGCCGCTTCCGCGAGCGTCGCCGTGGACGCGACCGCGGTGAGGGCGGTGGCGGTGGCGAGGTCGAGATCCGCGAGGACGACGTCCTGCAGCCGGTCGCCGGCATCCTCGACGTCCTCGACAACTACGCGTTCGTGCGCACCTCCGGCTACCTGGCCGGGCCGAACGACGTCTACGTGTCGATGAACCTGATCCGCAAGAACGGTCTGCGTCGCGGTGACGCGATCACCGGTGCGGTCCGGGTGCCCCGCGAGGGCGAGGGCGGCGGCAACCAGCGGCAGAAGTTCAACCCGCTCGTGCGCATCGACACCGTGAACGGCGGCGACATCGAGGCGGCCAAGCGGCGCCCCGAGTTCAACAAGCTGACGCCGCTGTACCCGAACCAGCGACTGCGTCTGGAGACCGCGCCGAACATCCTGACCACCCGCGTGATCGACCTGATCATGCCGATCGGCAAGGGGCAGCGCGCGTTGATCGTGTCGCCGCCGAAGGCCGGTAAGACGACGGTGCTGCAGGACATCGCGAACGCGATCGCCATCAACAACCCCGAGTGCTACCTGATGGTCGTGCTGGTCGACGAGCGACCCGAAGAGGTCACCGACATGCAGCGTTCGGTCAAGGGTGAGGTGATCGCCTCCACCTTCGACCGGCCGCCGTCAGATCACACCTCCGTCGCCGAGTTGGCGATCGAGCGGGCCAAGCGACTCGTCGAGAACGGTCGCGACGTCGTCGTGCTGCTCGACTCGATCACCCGGCTCGGCCGCGCCTACAACAACTCGTCGCCGGCGTCGGGGCGCATCCTGTCCGGTGGTGTCGACTCGACGGCGCTGTACCCGCCGAAGCGATTCCTCGGTGCGGCGCGCAACATCGAGAACGGCGGTTCGCTCACGATCATCGCGACCGCGATGGTCGAGACCGGTTCGACCGGTGACACCGTGATCTTCGAGGAGTTCAAGGGCACCGGCAACGCCGAGCTCAAGCTCGACCGGAAGATCGCCGAGCGGCGGGTGTTCCCGGCGGTCGACGTCAACCCGTCCGGTACCCGCAAGGACGAGCTGCTGATGAGCCCCGACGAGTTCGCGGTCGTGCACAAGCTGCGGCGGGTGCTGTCGGGCCTCGACTCGCACCAGGCGATCGACCTGCTGATCGACCGGCTGAAGAAGTCGAAGAGCAACGTCGAGTTCCTG
Source organism: Rhodococcus olei (assembly GCF_039540555.1). Lineage (NCBI taxonomy): Bacteria > Bacillati > Actinomycetota > Actinomycetes > Mycobacteriales > Nocardiaceae > Rhodococcus > Rhodococcus olei. Next base: position 139,760 of record NZ_BAABFB010000024.1, read on the forward strand.
ATGCAGGTCACCAAGACCGCGCCCGGCGCGATCGGCGACGACTAGCAGCGGCTTCGTCTGTGAGTGCATTTCACCCCGGTCGGGGCGAAATGCACTCACAGGCCCGGAGCGCGGGAACAGATTCGCCGCCGGGGCCGTTTAGGAATACGTCGGCGGCCTCTGGCAGAATCGACGAACGCGCCACCGGCATCCGCCGGTGCGGCACGACCATGTCCGGTTCCGGTTCACGACTTCGATCGGCGAAGTCGACCCGGCGACCACTGAAAGGGACACCATGAAGGCAGGAATTCACCCCGAATACGTGGCGACCACCGTCGTCTGCGGTTGCGGCAACACCTTCGAGACCCGGAGCACCGCGCAGAGCGGCCGGATCACCGTCGAGGTCTGCTCGCAGTGCCACCCGTTCTACACGGGCAAGCAGAAGATCCTCGACACCGGTGGACGCGTCGCCCGCTTCGAGGCCCGCTACGGCAAGCGCGCCCCCAAGAAGGCCGCAGCCGACAGCTAGCGCCCTGGCCGACGCCCGTCCTGTGCTCCTTGCAGGCCGGGCGTCGGCTTTTTTGCAGCCCGGCGCCCGGCGCCCGGCAACCCATTACGCACATTCTCGACCCTGGAGCGAATCATGGCGGGCACGACGCAGCCGTCGGCCATCGACGACATTCTGGCCGAACACGCCGGCCTGGAACTGCAGCTGGCGGATCCGTCGCTGCACAACGACCCGGCGGCCGCCCGGAGGGTGGGCAAGCGTTTCGCCGAACTTGCTCCGATCATGGCGACCCACGTCAAGCTGCTGGCCGCGCGCGAGGACCTCGAGGCCGCGCGCGAACTCGCCGCCGACGACTCGGGTTTCGCGGCCGAGCTGCCCGACCTCGAGGCGCGGGTCGCCGAGCTGGACGTCGCCCTGACCGACCTGCTCGCGCCGCGCGACCCGCACGACGGCGACGACGTGGTGCTCGAGCTCAAGTCCGGGGAGGGTGGCGAGGAGTCCGCGCTGTTCGCGTCCGACCTGGCCCGCATGTACGTCCGCTACGCGGAGCGGCACGGCTGGCGCGTCGAGATCCTCGACGCCACGATCTCCGACCTCGGCGGGTACAAGGACGCGACCCTGTCGATCAAGTCGAAGGGCGACACCCGTGACGGCGTCTGGGCGCGGTTCAAGTTCGAGGGCGGCGTGCACCGCGTGCAGCGCGTCCCGGTGACCGAGTCGCAGGGCCGGGTGCACACGTCCGCTGCCGGTGTCCTGATCTACCCGGAACCCGACGAGGTCGAGGAAGTGCAGATCGACGAGGGCGACCTGCGTATCGACGTGTACCGCTCGTCCGGCAAGGGCGGCCAGGGCGTCAACACCACCGACTCCGCGGTCCGGATCACCCACCTGCCGACCGGCATCGTCGTGACCTGTCAGAACGAGCGGTCCCAGCTGCAGAACAAGGCCCGCGCGATGCAGGTGCTCGCGGCGCGGCTGCAGGCCGCCGCGGAGGAGGCCGCCGAGGCCGAGGCGTCGGCGGGCCGCGCCAGCCAGGTCCGCACCGTGGACCGGTCCGAACGGATCCGCACCTACAACTTCCCCGAGAACCGGATCACCGATCACCGCATCGGGTTCAAGTCGCACAACCTCGACGCGGTCCTCGACGGCGATCTCGACGCGCTGCTCGACGCGCTCGGCAAGGCGGACCGGGAGGCCCGGCTCGCCGCGGAGTGATCGCGGGCGAGCCCGGCCCGGCGACGGGTCAGTCGTCGGGCTCGCCGGCCGGCTGGGCGACGTCGATGCCCGGCAACAGGACGCACGTCTGGCCCTTGGCGTTCTCGTACATGCCCCAGACCGCCGAGACGACGGTCCCGCCCTCGGGTTCGACCAGCACCGCGGGCGCCTTGTCCAGGCCGTCGGCGGGTGCCATCCTGGCCGCGCCGGGCTCGCCGGTGTTCACGTTGACCCAGTTGACGTCCGGACCGGACCTGCCCTGCTCGGCGACGACGAACAGCAGGTCGTCCGGCTCGATCACGGCCTGATCCACGTGGGTGAGCGACTGGACCGGGGCGATGCCGTCCGCGCGGAACAGCGGAGTCGGCTGGACGTCGATCGGAGCGGCGGCCGCGAGTGCGGGCGCGGCGAGAACGGCTGCGCAGGCGAGTGCGGCCGAGGCGGTGGCGCGGAAGGCGAATCTTTGCACGTTCATGGGGATTCCTTTCCGTTGTCCCGACCAACCGACCGTATCCACCCATCCGGTCGCCGGCGGACTTCGTGACCTGTGCGTGTCCGGTTCGTGAGGGCGTGGCAGGCTGAGCGGGTGAGCCGACAACCGCTGCGCCTGGCGATCCTCGATGCCACCCGACTCCTCGAGGCCGCGGGCGTGCCCAGTCCGCGGACCGACGCGGAACTGCTCGCCGCCCACGTGGTCGGCGTCGAACGCACCCGGCTCGGCCTGGTGCCGCTGGTCGACGCCGAGGTGATCGACCGGTACCGGTCGCTCGTCGACCAGCGTGCGAAGCGGATCCCGTTGCAGCACATCACCGGGGTCGCGGTGATGGGGGAGATCGAGCTGGCCGTCGGACCGGGCGTGTTCGTGCCGCGCCCCGAGACCGAGCTGCTGCTCGCGTGGGCGCTGGCCGTGCTCGCGGACGTCTCGACGCGCCCGCCGGTCGTGATGGACCTGTGCACGGGGTCGGGTGCACTGGCGCTCGCGATCGCGCACGCCAGGCCGGACGCGGTGGTGCACGCGGTCGAGCTGGAACCGAAGGCGCTCGCGTGGGCCCGGCGGAACGCCGACACGCTCGCCGGTCAGGGTGACACCCCGATCCGGCTCCACCACGGCGACGTGACCGATCGCTCGCTGCTGACCGAGCTCGAAGGCGGTGTCGATCTCGTGGTGTCGAACCCGCCGTACGTTCCCGAAGACGCGTTTCTCGACCCCGAGGTCGCCGACCACGACCCCGCGTCGGCGCTGTTCGGCGGGGCCGACGGGCTGTCGGTCATCACGCCGATGATCTCCAACATCGCGCGCTGGCTGCGGATCGGGGGAGCGTTGGCGATCGAGCACGACGACAGCAACGGCGGCCAGGTCGCCACGCTGCTGCGGGAACGTCGCGTGTTCGGCGAGGTCGCCGAACACCCGGATCTGGCAGGCAAGCCCCGGTTCGTCGTCGCGCGGCGGGTCGCGACCGAGGCCGAAGCGGCGCGACGGGCCTGACTGTCGGTGGTGGCGGAACCGGCGCTGCGGGCCGGGTGAAAGGATGGACAGGTGAGCATCGTCTACGACTGCGGACAACCCGAGACCCGCGAGGCCGGAATCCGGGCCGCCACCAACGCCCTCAAGGCCGGCCGGCTGGTGGTCGTCCCGACCGACACCCTGTACGGCCTGGCCGCCAACGCCTTCGACGGCGAGGCCGTGGCGAGCCTCCTGCAGGCCAAGGGCCGGGGCCGGGACATGCCGGTGCCGGTGCTCGTCGGCTCGTGGAACACGATCGACGGCCTGGTGTTCACCGTCCGGCCCGAGGCCCGGGAACTGATCCGGGCGTTCTGGCCCGGTGGCCTGAGTCTCGTTGTGCAGCAGGCGCCTTCGCTGGCCTGGGACCTGGGAGACACCCGCGGCACGGTGATGCTGCGGATGCCGCTGCATCCGGTCGCGCTGGAACTGCTCCGCGAGGTCGGTCCACTCGCGGTGTCCAGTGCGAACATCTCCGGCCACGCGCCGGCGGCCACCGCCGAGGAGGCGCGCAGCCAGCTCGGCGGGTCCGCCAGCGTCTATCTCGACGGTGGCCGGGCCGAACACGCCGTCGCGTCGACGATCGTCGACCTGACCTCCGACGCCCCACGGATCCTGCGGGAGGGGGCGGTCCCGACGGCCTCCGTCGCCGAGGTGCTCGGCGTGACGGCCGAGAGTCTGCTCGCCGGCGGAGCGCGGGGATGAGCACCGCGCAGTGACCGTCGTCGACCACACCCTCCTGCTCGCCGCGGACACCCCGGTGAGCCGCGGGGCGGGGGTGCCGCTGCGCGAGCTGCTGCTGGTGCTGTTCACCGCCGCGGTCGTGACGTTCCTCGCGACCGGCGCGGTGCGGTTGTTCGCGCTCAAGTTCGGTGCGGTCGCCGTCCCACGCGACCGCGACGTGCACGTCACCCCGACGCCGCGACTCGGCGGCCTCGGGATGTACCTCGGGTTCGCCGCCGCGCTGCTGTTCGCCCAGCAGCTGCCGGCGCTGACCCGCGGCTTCGAATACAACACGAAGGACATCCCGGCGGCACTGGTGTCCGCCACGGTGATCGTCGCGGTCGGCTTCATCGACGACCGGTGGGGGCTCGACGCGCTCACCAAGTTCGTCGGCCAGGTCACCGCGGCCGGGGTGATGGTCGTGATGGGTGTGAGCTGGCTGGTGCTCTACATCCCGTTCGGCGGCGGCACGACGGTCGTCCTCGACCAGCTGCAGGGCGGGCTGTTCACCGTGCTCGTCGCGGTCGTGATGATCAACGCGATGAACTTCGTCGACGGCCTGGACGGACTCGCCGCCGGGCTCGGCCTGATCGCGTCGGTGGCGATCTGCGTGTTCTCGGTCGGCCTGCTCCACGAACAGGGCGGCGACGTCAGCGCGTATCCGCCCGCGATGCTCGCGGCGGCGCTCGCCGGCGCCTGCCTCGGCTTCCTGCCGCACAACTTCCAGCCCGCGCGGATCTTCATGGGGGACTCGGGGTCGATGCTGATCGGGCTGATGCTCGCGGCGATCTCGACCAGTGCCTCCGGCCGGATTCCGTTGAACGCCTACGGGTCCCGCGATATGCTCGGTCTGCTGTCGCCGCTGTTGCTCGTCGGTGCGGTGATGTTCATCCCGATCCTCGACCTGCTGCTCGCCGTGGTGCGGCGGACGATGGCCGGGCGCAGCCCCTTCGCGCCGGACAAGATGCACCTGCATCACCGGCTGCTCCAGATCGGGCACTCGCACCGACGGGTCGTGCTGCTGATCTACCTGTGGGTCGGGGTCCTGGCGTTCGGCGCGGTCGGGTCCGCGCTGTTCGACCGGCGCATCGTGGTGCTCCTGCTCGCCGGCGGTCTGGTGTTCGCACTGGTGGTGACCGCGGTCCCGTCGCTGCGGCTGCAGCAGGTCCGCGGTCGCGAGCACAGCGGCGGGTGACCGGACGGCGCCGGGGGCGCCGCACGGGGGAGCCGGGAGACGTTGCCCTAGGCTTGTGGACCGTGAGCTTCTCTCCCGAACCCGTGCCCGATCCGTCCGCACCCCTGCGCGCCGCGGTGCGCTGGGGAGTCATGGGCCTGGCGGCTCTGGCGGTCGTGAGCGCGGCGGTCGCATCCCTGGTTGCGGGGTGGGCGGGCCTGTGGGGTGCGCTGATCGGCGTCGCGGTCGGCGGCGGATTCATCCTGTGCACGGCGCTCGCGGTGCTGTTCACCGAGAAGCTGCCGCCGGCCACGTCCGGACTGATCCTGCTCGGCAGCTGGTTGCTGAAGATGATCCTGGCGATCCTGGTACTCGGCCTGCTCAAGGGCATGGACTTCTACAGCAAGCCGGCGCTGGTCATCGTCATCGTGCTCGCGCTCGTGATCGTGCTGGGCGCCGAGACCTATGGGCTGCTCCGGGTGAAGGTGCCCTACGTGGACGCCCCCGACCAGAAGTCCGACGAAAAGTAGTACTACGGCCCGCCGTCGGGGACATGTGGTACCCCCCGTCTACACAACGTCGTAGATGTATTGATAAGGTCAGGGCCAACGCGGGTGCTGGAACGGCGCGAATCAGACGAACGAGCGTCGGCCGGCGGTCGCACAGGTGTCTCCCGTTCGAGTGTTTCGTAGTACGAAACTGTGCGTGGTGGGGCCGCCGAGTCGACGAAAGTCGCCGACACCGACAGACGTGAGGCACCGGAATCCTCCTGGATTCGGACCTGCCACAGCGGCTGACGAATACGCGAGCCGACCTTGTCGACTTGTTAGTTCGTCAATGTCCGATCGAACCGCAGGCGATGCCGCCTGCGGCCACGACTACGGGAGAGACCGCTGAGCGTCACCACCCTGGCCGCGGAGTTCCATCCGCCGTCACTTGCAGACTTCTTCCCTCCCGCCGTGCTGTTCGAGGGCACGCCGTTCGAGCTCGACCGTCTGATGCTGATCCGCATCCTGATGACGGTCGTCCTGCTCGGCGTCTTCGCGTTCGCGATGCGCAGCCCGAAGCTGATTCCGCGCGGCGCGCAGAACGTGGCGGAGATCGGCCTGAGCTTCGTCAAGGACCAGATCGCCGACGAGGTGCTCGGGAAGGAACAGGGCAAGCGGTTCCTGCCCGTCCTGGTCACGATCTTCTTCACCGTGCTGTTCCTGAACATCACCAGCGTCATCCCGTTCTTGAACATCTCCTCGAACGCCCGTATCGGCATGCCGCTGGTGCTGGCCGCGCTGGCCTACGTCACGTTCAACTACGTGGGCATCAAGAAGTACGGCTTCTTCAAGTACGTCAAGAGCAGCATCGTCGTTCCGAACGTCCCGATCGCGCTGCACTTCCTGCTGATCCCGATCGAGTTCGTCTCGACGTTCATCCTGCGTCCGTTCACGCTGACCGTCCGACTCATGGCCAACATGCTGGCCGGTCACATCATGCTCGTGCTGTTCTTCAGCGCCACCCAGTTCTTCTTCTTCGAGGCCGCCGCCGGAATGAAGGTCTTCGGTGTGTTCTCGCTGGCAGCCGGCCTGGGCTTCACCCTCTTCGAGTTGCTGGTGATCTTCCTGCAGGCGTACGTCTTCGCCCTGCTGACCGCCGTGTACATCGACCTGGCGTTGCACGCCGACTCGCACTGACCCGCATCACGCACCACACAAACTGACCCTCCGCCGAACCCGGCGGCGGGCAACAGAAAGGGAACGAATCCACATGAGCCTCGCGTACCTGGCACAGGAAGCCGTCGAGCAGACCACCACCGGTAAGGGCTACGGCGCCATCGGTTACGGCCTCGCTGCCATCGGCCCCGGCATCGGCGTGGGCATCGTCGTCGGCAAGGCCATCGAGGGCATCGCGCGTCAGCCCGAGCTGGCCGGCCAGATCCGTACCAACATGTTCCTCGGTATCGCGTTCACCGAGGCCCTGGCGCTGATCGGCCTCGTCGCCGGCTTCATTTTCTGATCTCGCCATGTCGAACATTGCAGTGATCGCGGCCTCGGAGACGGAGGACATCAATCCTCTCGTCCCCGAGACCTATGACATCGTCTGGTCGCTGGTCTGTGTCGTCGTCATCGGCTTCGTCTTCTGGAAGTTCATCCTTCCGAAGTTCCAGCAGGTCCTGGCCGATCGCTCCGACCAGATCGAGGGCGGCATCAAGCGGGCCGAAGAGGCCCAGACGGAGGCGAAGGCCGCGCTGGAGCAGTACCGCGCCCAGCTCGCCGACGCCCGTACCGAGGCTGCGGCCATCCGTGAGGATGCCCGTACCCAGGGGCAGCAGATCATCAACGAGATGAAGGTGCAGGCGCAGGAGGAGAGCGACCGGATCGTTGCCGCCGGCAGCAGCCAGCTCGCCGCCCAGCGTCAGCAGATCGTCGCGGAGCTCCGCAGCGATCTCGGCCGCACCGCGGTCGACCTCGCCGAGAAGGTCATCGGTGAGACCCTCGCCGACGACGTGAAGCGGGCCGGCACGATCGACCGTTTCCTCAGCGAACTCGACACCGTCAGCGCTGACTCCGCAAACGGAAAGTGAGCACCATGTACGCAGCAAGCCGTGAGGCGCTGACTCGGACGAGGAGCGCCCTGGAATCAGCGTTGGCCGCGGTGTCGGCCGGCGCGGCGACCGCGGCTGCGGCACAGACCGGCGCGGAGCTGTTCACGGCGGTCGAGGTTCTCGACGGCCAGCGCACCCTCCGCGCCGCGCTGGCCGATCCGTCGGCTCCCGCGGCCGTCCGGGAAAACCTTGCCGAGCAGGTGTTCTCGGGCAAGGTGTCCGCCGAGACCCTGGCGACCCTGAAGACCGCGGCCGTTCAGGACTGGTCGACCTCGGCGGACCTGCGGAACTCGCTGGTCCGGCTGGGCCGGGAGTCGCTGCTGCGCGCGGCCGACGACCAGAACCAGCTCGACACCGTCGAGGACGAGCTGTTCCGGCTCGGTCGCATCGTGGCGGGCAACCCCGACCTCGAGCAGAGCCTGTCCGATCGTGCCCGTCCGGTTGCGGCCAAGCGCGAGCTGCTGTCCAAGCTGCTGTACGGCAAGGTCACGGCGGTCACCGAGGCGTTGGCGGGTCAGGCGGTCGGCCGCCTGCAGTCGGCTCCGGCGGACGCGTTCAACGAGCTGTCCGAGCTGGCCGCGGCCCGCCGCGACAAGGCGGTCGCGCACGTGCGCAGCGCCCTGCCGCTGTCGGTCGCCCAGACCGAGCGCCTCGCCGAGACGCTGACCAGGACCTACGGGAAGCCTGTCACCGTGCACGTGGAGGTCGACCCCGAGCTCCTCGGTGGACTCGTGGTCCGCGTGGGTGACGAGGTCATCGACGGCAGCGCCGCGGGACGACTCGCGTCGCTGCGCAAGAACCTCAAGTAGCCGGCGTCCACCTGCTGCGCCCCGCAGCACCCACCCTCCCGAACCATTTTCGAGACCAGATACCGAGAGCAGGAAGAACATGGCGGAGCTGACGATCTCCTCCGACGAGATCCGTAGCGCGATCGAGAACTACACCGCGAGCTACTCCCCGGAGGCCTCCCGTGAGGAGGTCGGCACGGTGTCCGACACCAGTGACGGCATTGCGCACGTCACCGGCCTGCCTTCGGCGATGGCCAACGAGCTGCTGGAGTTCCCCGGCGGCGTCCTCGGTGTCGCCCTGAACCTGGAGGCCACCGAGATCGGTGCCGTCATCCTGGGTGACTTCCAGGACATCGAAGAGGGCCAGCAGGTCAAGCGGACCGGCGACGTCCTCTCCGTTCCCGTCGGCGACGGCTTCCTGGGCCGCGTCGTCAACCCGCTCGGCCAGCCGATCGACGGCCTGGGCGAGATCGAGTCGACCGAGAACCGCGCCCTCGAGCTGCAGGCCGCGACCGTTCTCGAGCGTCAGCCCGTCGAGGAGCCGCTGCAGACCGGCATCAAGGCCATCGACGCGATGACCCCGATCGGCCGTGGCCAGCGCCAGCTCGTCATCGGCGACCGCAAGACCGGCAAGACCGCGGTCTGCATCGACGCGATCCTGAACCAGAAGGCGAACTGGGCGACCGGCGACCCGAAGCAGCAGGTCCGCTGCATCTACGTCGCGATCGGCCAGAAGGGCTCCACCATCGCCGGCGTCAAGCAGGCGCTGGAGGAGAACGGCGCGATGGAGTACACCACCATCGTCGCGGCCCCCGCCTCGGACTCCGCCGGCTTCAAGTGGCTGGCCCCGTACACCGGCTCGGCCATCGGCCAGCACTGGATGTACCAGGGCAAGCACGTCCTGATCGTGTTCGACGACCTGACCAAGCAGGCCGAGGCGTACCGCGCCATCTCGCTGCTGCTGCGTCGCCCGCCGGGACGTGAGGCCTACCCGGGTGACGTCTTCTACCTGCACTCCCGTCTGCTGGAGCGGTCGGCCAAGCTGTCCGACGCGCTCGGTGGCGGTTCGCTGACCGCGCTGCCGATCATCGAGACCAAGGCCAACGACGTCTCGGCGTACATCCCGACCAACGTCATCTCGATCACCGACGGTCAGGTGTTCCTCGAGTCCGACCTGTTCAACAAGGGCGTCCGCCCCGCGATCAACGTCGGTATCTCGGTCTCCCGAGTCGGTGGCGCCGCGCAGACCAAGGGCATGAAGAAGGTCTCGGGCTCGCTGCGTCTCGAGCTCGCCCAGTTCCGCGAGCTGGAGGCCTTCTCGGCCTTCGCCTCCGACCTGGACGAGGCCTCGAAGGCCCAGCTCGAGCGTGGCCAGCGTCTGGTCGAGCTGCTCAAGCAGGACCAGTACAGCCCGATCGCGGTCGAGGACCAGATCGTGTCGATCTACCTCGCCGGCGAGGGTGTCTACGACTCCGTGCCCGTCGACGACGTGCGCCGGTTCGAGGCCGAGCTGCTCGAGGACCTGCACCGCAACGCCGCGGGCGTGTACGAGCAGATCAAGGGCGGCAAGGCGCTCGAGGACGGCTCGATCGAGGCTCTCAAGGCCGCGACCGACAAGTTCAAGCAGGGCTTCCTCGCCTCCGACGGCAGCCGTGTCGTCAACGAGGCCGAGGCCGCCCCGCTCGGTGCCGACGAGGTCAGCCAGGAGCAGGTTTCCGTCACTCGCAAGCACGTCGCCAAGTGAGCGTGACGGCCGTGACGGATTCTCGTGGGGAAGGAGGGACTGAGTAGATGGCAAGCCTGCGCGAACTGCGCTCCCGCATCAAGTCAGTCAACTCGACCAAGAAGATCACCAAGGCGCAGGAGCTGATCGCCACCTCCCGCATCACCAAGGCGCAGGTTCGGGTCGCGGCCTCAAAGCCGTACGCCGAGGAGATCACCAAGGTGCTCTCCGCGCTGGCGAGCGCCTCGGGTTCCCTCGACCACCCGCTGCTGAACGAGCGCCCGAACCCGAAGCGTGCGGCCGTGCTCGTGGTCACCAGTGACCGCGGCATGTGTGGTGGCTACAACTCCAACGTCCTCAAGGAGGCCGAGGAGCTGTTCCAGCTGCTGCGCAGCGAGGGCAAGGAGCCCGTGCTCTACGTGCTCGGCACCAAGGGCCTGACCTACTACACGTTCCGTGACCGGGACGTGAAGGGTGCCTGGACCGGGTTCTCCCAGGATCCGGGCTACGCCGACGCGGCGCGGGCCAGCCGGCACCTCGTCGAGCTGTTCATGGCCGGTTCCGGAGCCGAGGTTCCGGCGTACAACGGCGAGGGCACCGTCGAGGGTGTCGACGAGCTGCACATCGTCTACACGAAGTTCGTGTCGATGCTGACGCAGTCTCCGGAGGTTCGCCGGATGGCGCCGCTGGAGGTCAGCTACCAGGACGAGAACTTCGAGCTCGGCGAGGACATGCTCTCCGACTCGAACGGTGCCGAGCCGACGGCCCAGTACGACTTCGAGCCGGAGGCCGGGACGCTGCTGTCCGCCCTCCTGCCGAAGTACATCAACACCCGCATCTACTCGTCGCTGCTCGATGCCGCGGCGTCGGAGTCGGCCGCACGCCGTACCGCCATGAAGGCGGCCACGGACAACGCGAACGAGCTGGTGAACACCCTGAGCCGCGAGGCCAACCAGGTTCGCCAGGCCCAGATCACCCAGGAAATCAGCGAGATCGTCGGTGGCGCGAATGCGCTCGCCTCGAGCGCAGGAAGTGACTAAGAGCACATGACCGCAGCAGTTACCCAAACCAACGCGAACGGCGCGGGCACCACGTCCGGCCGGGTCGTGCGGGTCATCGGTCCCGTTGTGGACGTTGAGTTCCCGCGTGGCGCCGTCCCCGCCCTGTTCAACGCCCTGAACGCGGAGGTCACCCTCCCGTCCGTGGCCAAGACGCTGACCCTCGAGGTGGCGCAGCACCTGGGCGACAACCTGGTGCGCACCATCTCGATGCAGCCGACCGACGGCCTGGTGCGTGGCGCCGCGGTCGTCGACTCGGGTCGGCCGATCTCGGTTCCCGTCGGCGACGTCGTCAAGGGCCACGTGTTCAACGCCCTCGGCGACTGCCTCGACGCTCCCGGCACCGGTCGTGACGGCGAGCAGTGGGGCATCCACCGCAAGCCGCCGGCCTTCGACCAGCTCGAGGGCAAGACCGAGATCCTCGAGACCGGCATCAAGGTCATCGACCTGCTGACCCCGTACGTCAAGGGCGGCAAGATCGGTCTGTTCGGTGGCGCCGGCGTCGGCAAGACCGTTCTGATCCAGGAGATGATCACCCGTATCGCCCGCGAGTTCTCCGGAACCTCGGTGTTCGCGGGTGTCGGTGAGCGCACCCGTGAGGGCACCGACCTCCACCTGGAGATGGAAGAGATGGGCGTCCTCCAGGACACCGCCCTCGTCTTCGGCCAGATGGACGAGCCGCCGGGAACGCGTATGCGCGTCGCCCTGTCGGCGCTGACCATGGCGGAGTACTTCCGCGATGTGCAGGGTCAGGACGTGCTGCTGTTCATCGACAACATCTTCCGCTTCACGCAGGCCGGCTCCGAGGTCTCGACCCTGCTCGGCCGCATGCCGTCGGCCGTGGGTTACCAGCCGACCCTGGCGGACGAGATGGGCGAGCTCCAGGAGCGCATCACCTCGACCCGCGGTAAGTCCATCACCTCGCTGCAGGCCATCTACGTGCCCGCCGACGACTACACGGACCCCGCGCCGGCCACCACGTTCGCGCACCTCGATGCGACGACCGAGCTCTCGCGTCCGATTTCGCAGATGGGTATCTACCCCGCTGTGGACCCGCTGACCTCGACCTCGCGCATCCTCGAGCCCGGCATCGTCGGTGCCGAGCACTTCCGGGTCGCCAACGAGGTCAAGCGGATCCTGCAGAAGTACAAGGAACTGCAGGACATCATCGCCATCCTCGGCATGGACGAGCTGCAGGAAGAGGACAAGGTCCTCGTCGGCCGTGCGCGCCGTCTGCAGAAGTTCCTCGGCCAGAACTTCATCGTCGCCGAGAAGTTCACCGGTGAGCCCGGCTCCGTCGTGCCGCTGCGCGACACGATCGAGGCCTTCGACCGCGTCTGCAAGGGTGAGTTCGACCACCTGCCGGAGCAGGCCTTCAACAGCTGCGGTGGACTCGACGACGTCGAGGCCGCTGCCGCCAAGATCGCCGGAAAGTAGTCGACGATGGCTGAGATGACCGTTGAGCTCGTCGCCGTGGAGCGGCGGCTGTGGTCGGGGCAGGCGACGCTCGTCAGCGCCCAGACCACCGAGGGCGAGATCGGCATCATGTACGGTCACGAGCCGGTCCTCGGCCAGCTGGTCGAGGCCGGGACCGTTGCCATCACCACCACCGACGGCGAGCGACTCGTCGCGGCGGTGCACGGTGGCTTCCTCTCGGTGACCGGCAAGACCGTGACGATCCTGGCGGAGTCCGCGGACTTCTCCGGGGACGTCGACGTCGACGCCGCCAAGGCCGTCCTCGCCGACACCACGGCCTCCGACGAGGCGATCGCGATCGCCAAGGGCCAGCTCCGCGCTGTCGAGCGGGCCTGACCGGTACCACGAGAAGCCGCGACGAGGGCCGACGAGTAGTGACTGCTGGAGTGATCGTTCTCTTCATTCTGGTGGTGCTGCTCGCGGCCCTCGTCGCGGCTTTCGTGTACCGGCTGACGGTGCTGCGCCGCGGGGGCACGGCGACGATCCTGCGGGTGCTCCCCGCCGAGACCGGAATCGGCTGGCGACACGGGATCATCCGCTACGGCGAGGAATCGCTGGTGTTCTTCAAGCTGTCGAGCCTGCGGCCGGGCCCCGACCAGCGGATCTGGCGGCAGGGCATCGAACTCGGTGAGCGGCGGTCCCCGCGCGACACCGAGTACGACATCATGACCGACGAGATCGTGGTCGTCGGCGTGCGTGACGGTGACCGGTCGTTCGAGTTCGCGCTCGATCACGGTGCACTGACCGCGTTCCTGTCCTGGGTCGAGTCCCGGCCGTCGGGACGATCGGTACGCGGACGCCCCACCGGATTGACCGACTGACGAACGAACCCCGACCGGCGACCGGTCGGGGTTCTCGCGTTTCGGGAGACGGGATCAGGCCGTCGGTGGGGTACCGCCGGGTCGCCAGAGCACGTCGCCGCCCGGGTTGGCGACACGGCCGAGGATGAAGAGCAGGTCCGAGAGCCGGTTCAGGTACTTCGCCGGCAGCGCGCTGGTGTCCTCGGGCGCGGCCTCCACCGCCGCCCAGGCCGATCGTTCCGCGCGGCGGACCACGGTCCGGGCGACGTGTAGCTGCGCCGCCAGTACCGTGCCGCCGGGCAGGATGAACGAATTCAGCGGCTGCAGTTCGTCGTTGAACTCGTCGCACCACGCCTCGAGGCGCTCGACGTACTCCGGGGTGATCCGCAGCGGGGGGTACTTCGGATCCGGGACGACCGGCGTCGACAGGTCCGCGCCGGCGTCGAAAAGGTCGTTCTGGACCTGGCGGAGAACGCCGGTCATCCTCTCGTCGGGGGAGCCGAGGGCCTGTGCGAGGCCCAGTGCGGCGTTGGCCTCGTCGCAGTCGGCGTACGCGATCAGCCGGGGATCGTTCTTCGACACCCGGGAGAAGTCACTCAGTCCGGTGGTGCCGTCGTCTCCGGTGCGGGTGTAGATGCGGGTCAGGTGCACTGCCATGCGGTCACGGTACCGCTGTCTCGGCAGGTGCCGGGCCGGCCTGGTTAGGCTGTGCGACTGTGAGTGAACGGTTTCTGGTCACCGGTGGCAACAGACTGTCGGGTGAGGTGTCGGTCGGGGGCGCGAAGAACAGCGTCCTGAAACTCATGGCGGCCGCGTTGCTGGCGGAAGGCACCAGCACGATCACCAACTGCCCCGACATCCTCGATGTGCCGCTGATGGCGGAAGTCCTGAGGGGGCTCGGGTGCGAGGTCGTGCTCGAGGGTGACGAGGTGCGGATCACGACTCCGGCAGAACCGAAGTATCACGCGGACTTCCCGGCGGTCACCCAGTTCCGGGCCTCGGTGTGTGTGCTCGGTCCGCTCGTGGCTCGGTGCCGGCGGGCGGTGGTGGCGCTGCCCGGCGGTGACGCGATCGGGTCGCGACCGCTCGACATGCACCAGAGCGGACTGCGTCTGCTCGGTGCCCACAGCGAGATCCAGCACGGCTGCGTCGTCGCGGACGCCGACGACCTGCACGGTGCGAGCATCCGGCTGGCGTTCCCGTCGGTCGGGGCGACCGAGAACATCCTGATGGCCGCGGTCCTGGCCAAGGGCGAGACGGTGATCGACAACGCGGCCCGCGAACCCGACATCGTCGACCTGTGCAACATGCTGGGCCGGATGGGGGCGAAGATCGAGGGCGCGGGCACCTCCACCCTGACGATCGAGGGCGTCCCCGCGCTGCAGCCGACCACCCACCGCGTCATCGGTGACCGGATCGTCGCGGCGACGTGGGGCATCGCGGCGGCGATGACCCGCGGTGACGTCACGGTCCGGGGGATCAACCCGAAGCACCTCGCGTTGGTGCTCGACAAGCTGCGTGCCGCGGGCTCGCAGGTCACGACCGAGGCGGACGGGTTCCGGGTGGTGCAGGACGGTCGCCCGCGGGCGGTCAACTTCGCCACGCTGCCGTTCCCCGGATTCCCGACCGACCTGCAGCCGATGGCGATCGGTCTCGCGGCCGTCGCCGACGGCACCTCGATGATCACCGAGAACGTCTTCGAGGCGCGGTTCCGGTTCGTGGAGGAGATGATCCGGCTCGGCGCCGACGCCCGAACGGACGGGCACCACGCGGTCGTGCGGGGAATCCCGCGTCTGTCGAGTGCACCGGTGTGGTCGTCGGACATCAGGGCCGGCGCGGGTCTCGTTCTCGCCGGCCTGGTCGCCGACGGGACGACGGAAGTGCACGACGTCTACCACATCGACCGTGGCTATCCGCGGTTCGTGGAGAACCTGTCGGAGCTCGGCGGAGACATCGTGCGAGTGGGGGAGCACGACTGATCGCCACCATCGTCGAAAGGGCGTCACCGGTCCACGGTGGCGCCCTTCGTCGTATCCCGGCGGGGACGGGGTGTGCGGCGTCACACCGGGCGGAATCCGCGGGTTCGGGCGGGTGGGAGCGGCGCGACCAGCGGGTTCTCCGGCGGGTAAGCGGTGTGACCAGCGGATTTGCGTCGGCGTTCACGGCCACGTAACTTTTGTCGAGTCAGAGCGACACGGACACCGACTCCGCCCCCCCGGGGTGAGAGCGAACGAGGTTGGACGAAGGCGCCTGACAAGCCACTCAGAACCGATTACGTCGGCGTTTGCGCCGGGGATGGTGATGGGTTAGGCTGGAACAGTTGCCCCGGAGAGGCCGAGAGAGAATCTCGGGATCGATGGTGTGTGCGTGTTCTTTGAGAACTCAACAGTGTGCCGATGAATGTCAGTGCCAATATTTTTGGTA
>NZ_BAABFB010000025.1:0-1783 GCF_039540555.1 Rhodococcus olei
CGCCCTGGTCGACAAGTCCATCCTGATCCGGGAGGAGTCGGGCACGGTGGTGCGGTTCCGGATGCTCGACACCCTGCGCGACTACGGCCGCGAGAAGTTGCAGGCCTCGGGCGAGTACCTCGACCTGCGGCGACGACACGCGGACTGGTGCCGGCAGCTCGCGCTGGACGCGGAGGCCGACTGGATCGGTGCCCGGCAACTCGACTGGATCGACCGTCTGGACCGCGAACAACCCAACCTCCGCGAGGCCCTCGAATTCGCCCTCGCCGACGACACGGCCACCGACTCCGTGTTGGCCTTCGCGAGCGCCCTGCAACCGTTCTGGTACTCGCTCGGACGGTTCGGTGAGGGACGGCACTGGCTCGACCGTGCCCTCGCCGTCACCCCCGCGGCCGCGTCTGCGGTCCGCGCCAAGGCCTTGTATCGGGACTGCGCGCTGAACGACGTCCAGGGAGACTTCGCCGCGGCGGCCGCGCTGGTCGGCGAGGCCCGGGCCCTCGCCGAACGGTCCACGGACCCACTCGCACACGCGTACGCAAAGTTCACCGCGGGGCGCCACGAGGTCTACACCGGTGACCTCGCACTCGCGTGCGCACACTTGGAGGGGATATATGACGTGTTCGCCGAGCAGGGTGACCTCCTGGCGCAGGTCTTGGTTCTCCTCGCGCTCGGATGGGCTCACGAGTTGCAGCAGGACACAGCTCGGGCGCTCAAGTGTCACGAGAAGGTCCTCGCGATCACCGAATCCCACGGCGAATCGGTGTATCGGTCGCACGCACTGTGGGGGGCCGCGGTCGCCGTGTGGCACGAGGGCGATCGCGACCGTGCGCTGCGGCTGCTGCAGCAGGGACTTGCCCTCGTCCGTCGCCGGAGGGACCCGCACCTGGCCGCGACGTGCCTCGAGGCCCGGGCCTGGATCGTGTCCGCCGAGGGCAGCGCCCGGCGCGCTGTCGTGCTGTTGGGAGCGGCGCAGGCCCTGGGCCAGATGACGGGGGCATCCACCGTGGTATTCCCGGGTCTGCTCGTCCATCACGACGAGTGCGAGCGAAACACCCGCCGCACGCTCGGCCAGCGGGCGTTCGAGGCCGCACACCACGAAGGCCACTCGCTCGATCTCGACGCCGCCGTCGCCTACGCACTCGGCGAGGAACCCACCACCCCACCCCCGACCGCGGGCCCGTCGACGGAGCTCACCAGGCGGGAGCGGCAGGTGGCCGACCTCGTCGCCGAGGGGCTGACCAACAAGGCGATCGCATCCCGCCTGGTCATCTCCCCACGCACCGCAGACGGGCACGTCGAGCACATCCTGACCAAACTCGGATTCACCTCCCGGACGCAGATCGCGGCCTGGGTCACCGAACACCAACGGCACTGACCATGGGGGACAGCGCCGTCCCAACCGGTCCCACGCGTCACCGACACAGTTTCGTAGCCGAGCCCCCTCGATCTCGTGGCGCGGATCTACGCCGGCCAGCTCGGCGATCGCGATCCTCGCCTGCACCCGCTGCTCGGCTTCCGCAGTGAGGTGGGCGAGCCGGCCAGCGGACCGTTGGTCCTGCACATCGCCGGGGACTCGACGCTGCAACCGTCCCGACGGCGGGCGACGTTCTGAACGCGACCGTCACGTGCGTCGGGATGTGGTGCTCGACCTGCTTGAGACGGTCGCGTTAGATTCCGTGTGTCGACGGCACGTGAAACTGAACACGGTACGGCAGGCGGGTTCAAGTATCGGTCGCAACACTCCTGATAGAAGAGGGGTGTGTGGATGGCACGAAGAGGACGC
>NZ_BAABFB010000026.1:0-23783 GCF_039540555.1 Rhodococcus olei
CGGCCACGACGGGGAGCAACTCCGGGTGCGGACGCTCCGAGGTCGGCCAGACCAGAGCGACCCCGGTCGCGGCCAGGGCGACCCACGCGATCGTGTCGTGACCGGTGGCCACGATCAGCGGCGACCCAACCAGGAGCACTCCCGCGATCACGGCGTGACGGCCGGTGACCGGCCTGCCGAGCCACAGCCCGCGAGAGACGAACAGGGCCGCGACCGCGACCACGTACACCCACACCCGCGGCCCACCGAGGGGCCGGACCGTCACGACGACAACCACCACGAGCACGACGGCGGGCAGACAGACAGATCCGAGGCGCCGCCGACCGGCCGCCGCCGATCCGGCCCGGCGCCGGACCGTGTCGGGCGCCGACGTCCTCCGGTTCGTCTGGTCCGCGCCACCCGCCATGCCACCGTCCCCTCTCAGCCGACGCCACGCAGCCACTCCTCACGGGTGCGGGGCATCCCGCTCGCGCCGTGGTCGCCGGGGTGCACCGCGAGCACGGCGTGATCGTGATCCGACCCCGCTCGAACGCCACCGCGCTGGCCGCGAGGTAGCGCAGCCAGGTGCGGGCCCGCCCGGTACCGGCCAGGCGCACCGCCTCGTCCCAGGACCCCTGCAGGTTCGCCACCCAGTGCCTCAGCGTCACGCGGTAGTGTTCGCGCAGCGCCTCACGGTCCCGGATCTCGAATCCGGTTCGTTCCAGGGCCGCCGCCACCCGGCTGTAGATCAGCACCCCGACCGTCTCGTCGTCGCTCGATGCGATCAGGGCCGGGCGGTCGCGTGCGTCGATCAACTCGCCGCGCCGGGCGATCTGCGTGGTGTGCTGCGCCTGGAGGAATGACGCCAGGCGGGCTCTCCTGCGGGTACCTCATAGATGTCGACCATCGTCCTCATTTTCCTCGCCCCACCAAGGCTGACAGGTGGTTCCTCGCTCAGGACGTACTGCCGCTCGGCTCCTCCGGTCCCGACCATGATGGCGCCGACGTCTCTGCTGGTCAGAGTTCGCCGAGGAGAGCAGTGATGTTGTCGCCCAGGCCCGCGCGTAGCAGGTCCGGGTCGCCACCATCGAGCGGGATGACACCGGCGTCGAGGTGCACGGTGGCGGGCGCACGAGGGAACAGCAATGCCGCAGCGACGGCGACGGCCGCGACGCGGGCAGGCTGGAAACTGGGGTCGTCGCCCCCCAGCAGGCCGAGAGGATGGAAGGTCGGCAGATGCGTGTACGGGGCCCGGATTCGGTTCGCGGCGGAAATGCCGAGTTCACATTCGATGCCGCCCTCCCCCGACCCGAATTGACAGGGCCTCCTCTCCTCCGCTCCAACTGTCCTGGCTCCGGCGGGCGGTGTGGATTCGGTCCAACGGCTCGGCGGGCGCATCCCACATGACGGCTTCGTAGGTGTGGACGACGACGCGCTCGCTGCTCGGGTGCGGGTGGCTCGACACCGGCCGCGGAATGCGGACCCGGCCGGCGTGGTCGCTGGCGGCGAATAGGCGATCCCATTCGTTCTCGGCACGGAGGTCGAGTTCGGTGGCGGGGGTGTCCTCGTGCGCCTCTATCGTGAACGTGACCACATGGCGTCCTGCGTTGATCATGTTTCCGCAATGTACAGCGCTGCCACCGGATTCCGCGGCCCGGGATACCAACAGTGAGCCCAATTTGTGACGGGAACGACTTTGCTGCCCACCGACAATTCTGAGGTAGTGTGCACACCGCTCGGCACTCGGTGCGCCGGCACCGAGGGAAATGCAGGCTGTCGTCATCGTGTGGATATGTTCACCAGCCGAGGAAAGCACACCCGCCACCATTCTCGTGGGCGCGTCGAGCGCGGTTGATGTTTCGAATGAGTGAGGGGGAATCCGCCTGATGGCACGCAAGGTCACGGTCAGGGTCGTCGACGATGTGGACTCGGAGTCCGAGGCCGACCAGACCGTCGAGTTCTCCCTCGACGGCACCGGTTACGAGATCGACCTGACCTCCCACAATGCCGCCCGATTGCGGGACGACCTGGCAGTGTGGGTTGCACACGCCCGCCGAACCCCCGGCCGCGGCACCACCGCACCGACGTCGAAGCCCGCACCGACCGCGGCTCGGGCGAGGACGGTGATTGATCGAAACCAGGCCGCAGCTATCCGCGACTGGGCACGGCGCCACGGACACCCGGTGTCCGCCCGGGGCCGGATCGCCGCCGGCATCGTCGAGCTGTACAACTCGGCCCACACATCCTGAAGCTGCTTGCGTGGCCCGCGGCTCGGGGCGGGCTCGCCGGGTCGGGTGTTCAGAGTTCGCCGCGTAGGGCGGTGTTGTAGTCATCCAGGGCCGCGTGGAACCGGTCCGGGTCACCGCCGTCAAGTAGGGCGTCACCGGCGTCGAGGTGCATGGTCGCGCGCTCCAGCTCGCGCAGGGCGCGGTGTATTGCCTCCTCCGGCATCGCCACGACGAGAACGGAAGCCGTGTGGTCGGTGGCGGTGCGTTCGACCATCAGCGACCAGTCGGTGATCAGGGGCGGTCGCCTCGCGGCCGGACTGCACAATGCTCTCACGATCGAGCCCGGCGGCAGCGGCCGCAGCGGCGATTTCGGAGGCGATGACCAGCCCGGCGACTGTGCGGGCTACCACCGCCAGCAGCACGGTGTGAGGGCCCGGTAAGTCGAGCAGTTCGCGGCCGGGTTTCTCCTAGTGCCCGGTCTCCTTTCGGCAGCTTGGGTGGTAGCTATTCGCAGGCGATGCCGTCGCCGTCTCGGTCGAGTTTCGAGCTGTAGCCGGGCTGGCCGGCGTACAGCGGCGCCGCCCCCGCGGCCCGGACCGCCGCACAGTTCGCATAGGTGACGCTCGATCGCGGCACCGCCGCCGGCGCAGGCGCAGGCGGCGGCGCCACCACCGCGGAGACGGTGGCGGAGGGGCAATCGGCTGAACCCTGGCGATGGCGTCCTTCCTCGGCCTGCGTCACCCACAGGTTGTAGGCGGCCTTTGACCTCGACCTGGCGGGCGACGTAGGTGCAGCGGAAGGTCTTGTTCGGCGGCAACCACGTCGCCGCGTCCCCGTCGCCCTTCGGGTGGTTGATTGGGCCGTCGACCGGTTGAAGGTTGCGAGGGCCGTTCGCGAAGTCGCGGCGAGTCTGCTCGTCGAGCTGCTCCTCCCCTGCAGCCGGCCAGGAAGAGCCCGCCCGCGAGTGCGATCGAGCCCGCTCGAATAGGTCGGGCGAGACGACGGGCCGGACTGGACACGAGCGAACAACTCCACATCAGATGGAATCGGGTGATTCGGGCGGCTGACAGGCGATGCTTCCGCATGCTGCTACCCGCACAGCGGCAGACCAGGTGGTACCCGGAGTTTCATCTTTTCGAATGACGGAGCGGCGAGGGCCGAAACCTGCGTCGGCTCATGTGAGTTTGCTGCGCTACGCGTGACCCGGGAGGTCTCCTCGAACGATCGTCATGTGACGCCGGCAAGGGGCGCCGCGCCGCGCGGGCGAAGGCTACACCCTCCACTTGTTTAGCGTCTCACAGTAAACAATGGTTCACTACATGAAGTGAACACACATTTACCCTTGTAGCGCATAAGGATTGAGCCTTTGACAACTGTGACCCAGCTGATCGCGGACGAGACCGCGACCAGACGACCGAGCAGGACCGCGGCGATCACCGCGGTCCTGTGCCTGACCGGTACCGCCGTCTCCTTGCTGCAGACGATGGTGGTGCCACTGCTCCCCGAATTCCCGGCGATCTTCGGGGTCAGCCACGACGACAGCTCCTGGCTGATCACCATCACCCTGCTCACCGGGGCCGTCGGCACCCCGATCATCTCCCGCCTGGCAGACATGTTCGGCAAACGCCGAATGCTGCTGATCTCGCTGACGGCGATGATCGTCGGCTCGCTCGTCGCGGCCGCCGGCAGCACCTTCACTGCGGCCGTGATCGGACGCGGGCTGCAGGGATTCTCCGTCGCGTTGATCCCCATCGGCATCTCCATCATGCGCGACGAGCTACCGAAAGCCCGCGTGGCGGGGGCAACCTCGCTGATGAGCGCCACCCTCGGCATCGGCGCCGCGTTGGCACTGCCGCTGGCCGGGTTCGTCGACGCTCACCTGGGCTGGCAGGGCACCTTCTGGGTGCCCGCCGGCGTCGGTGTCGTCATGTTCGTCGCGGTGGCGCTGATCGTCCCGGAATCGTCGGTACGCACCCCCGGTCGCTTCGACCACCTGGGCGCGATCCTGCTGTCCGGCGGGCTGAGCACCTTGCTGGTGGGCATCACCAAGGGCGGCACCTGGGGCTGGACCAGCAAACCGACACTGCTGCTGTTCGGGGCCAGCGTACTGATTTTCGCATTGTGGTTCCCGCACGAGTTGCGGGTCGGTCGCCCCCTGGTGGATCTGCGGACCTCGGCGCGCCGACCGGTGCTGGCGACCAACATCGCGTCGGTGCTCGTCGGCTTCGCGATGTACGCCAACATGCTGCTGACCACCCAACAACTCCAGATGCCGCGGATTTCCGGGTACGGCTTCGAGATGACGGTGTTCGCCGCAGGCATCGCGATGATCCCCACCGGTGTGGCGATGGTGGTCTTCTCCCCGTCTCGGCGCTGATCACAAATCGGTTCGGGCCGCGGATCACCCTGATCACCGGCGCGCTCGTGATGGCCGTCGCCTACCTGTCGCGAGTGATCCTCACCGGCTCCGTCCCGGTGATCGTCATCGGGGCGACGCTGGTGAGCATCGGCACCGCGATCGCCTACGCAGCGATGCCGATGCTCATCATGCGGTCGGTACCGATCACCGAGACCGCCTCCGCCAACGGACTGAACTCACTGCTGCGGTCGATCGGCACGTCCACCTCCAGTGCCTTCGTCGCCGCGATCCTCACCACGATGGCGGTCGAACACGGGCCGTCGGTGGGGCTGCCGCGCCTCGCCGCGTTCGAGACCGCGTACGCGGCAACCGCCCTGTTCAGCCTGCTTGCCGCCGGCGTCGCGCTCGCCATCCCGCGGCAGCCGGAGTCCTCGGCCACCGCCACGGCGCGGCGCGCCGACACCGAGCAGCCCGGTGCCCAGGCCACCCGGGCGTTCGCCGAGGAAGCCGCGGACTCGCCCGGCACCGAGATCCTCGTCAGCGGCACGGTGATCGACGAGGCGGGCCTCCCCGTCCGGCAGGCGGTGATCAGCCTGCTCGACACCCGGGGCGAACCCGTCGACTGGAGCCGTGCAGGCAACGAGGGCCGGTTCTCGCTGGTGCTGCCCGCCCCCGGCCCCTATCTGGTGATCACCAGCGCCGACGGGTGGACCCCGCACTCCGAGGTGGTCGACTTCGCCGTCGCCACCAGCACCCACCGGATCACGATGCGTCAGCGCCTGAACATCTCCGGGCAGCTGCGCAGCGGTGGCCCAGCGCTGCCCGGTGGACTGGTCGCGCTGACCAAACCGACAGGCGAATTCGTTTCCTCGACCTTCAGCGACACCGACGGCCGGTTCGACCTGCCCCTGCCTTCCACCGGCCGGTACATCCTGACCGCCCTCGACCCGGTCCGGGAGGACGCCGCGACCCGGCAGGTCGCCGTCATCGGCGCCTGCGCCACCATCGACCTCGACCTGCGCCCAGCCTGCGTCCCGGTGGTAGTGCCGTGACATCCGCGGTCCGCAGCACCCGACAGGCCATCATCGACGCGGCCCGCGAACTGTTCGCCGAACACGGCTACAGCGCGCCCACCGTCCGTGAGATCGCCGAACACGCCGGATACTCCCCCGCGATGGTCATCAAGACCATGGGCTCGAAGGCCGAACTGTACGTCGCCGCGGCACCGCGCGATCCGCAGATCGACGACAACCTCCCCGACGAGCCGCCCGGATACCGAATGGTGCGGCGCATCGTCGACCGGCGCGACACCGACGCCTCCGACCCGTGGGCGATGGCCTCGTTCCTGATCCAGGACTCCCCCGACCCCGAATCCGCGCGGGAGGACACCCGGAACCGATACGTCACCTTCGTCGCCCAACAGATCGGCGACACCTCACCGGAACTGCGCCGCACCCAGTACGTGGTGTGCGCGCTGCTCGGATTGGCCACCGGCATCCGCACCTTCGGGGCCCTCGCCGACGTACCCGCCACCGACCTGATCGCTCGATACGGCGCCATCGTGCAGCAGATCATCGACGATCACTGAGCCGAGTCGGTGCCGCCGGTGTCGCACGGCAGCGTCGGGGTCACCCGCACTCCACCGCGCCATCGGAGGTCGCCGGGCACACTGTGGGTACAGGCGACGACTTCCATGAGGGTGAGGGCAGTCCTGTTGTAGCTCTGTGTCGTTCATGCAGTGACCACCCCGGCGTGCCTTCGAGCACGTCGATCTCGCGGGCCTGAGTCATGTCGGACCAAAGGTGGCACGGGGCCGGTCGACCTACGCCACCATCGGTTTCCTACCGGTGATTCCACATGTGATCTATCCTGTGTTCAGGAGGTGGACGACATGACCGTCGCAGACCCACGACCCGACCTGGCCGCCTACGCCGAGGTCGCCAGGATGAACACCGCACAACTGGTCGGCGCACTGCGGGACCTGCTCGGCGCGAAACTCGTCGCGTACCTCGGCGGGGTCAAGGAGACCCGGGCCGTCCGCCAGTGGGCCGACGGAACCCGGTCGATCGCTTCCGCCACGGACCTCGAACGTCTCCGGATCGCCTACCGTGCCGCCCGGATGATCACCGAGAGCGACAGCCCCGAGGTCGCGCAGGTGTGGTTCCTGGGCCTGAATCCGGCCCTCGACGACCGCTCCCCGGCCTGGCTGCTTCGCGAAGGAGACCTCGACGACGTCGGCCGGCAGGTGCTCGCAGCCGCCCGACACTTCGCGTCACTCGGATGACCAACCCTGGTCAGAGCCAGAGCATCGACACCAGCGCCGGACCCCTGCACTGCACACACCTGGGCGGCGAGCTGATCCACCGTGTCGGCTACGCCCCGAACCCGTGGGCGTGGACGCCCTGGCAGTACGCAGAGGACGGCCGCTTCAACGGTCGCTGGGACGACCCCGACGGGAACTGGCGCACCCTCTACGTCGGCGCGAGCCGCCTGGCCTGCTACCTCGAAGTCCTCGCCTTCGCGCGAGCCGACCCGAGGCTCGCCCTCGCCCTCGCCGACATCGACGAGGACCCCGACGACGCGGCCGCACACCCCACCGCGTCCGCCGGTGCGCTCCCGAAGAGCTGGTGCGAGCCGAGAGCGGTCGCCACCGGAGCGGTCACGGGCTGGTACGCGCTACCGGGTCACCACGAGTCCCTGCCCACGCTGCGGTCGAGGTTCCTGTCGCTGGCGCTCCATCACGGGCTGGCCGACGTCGATGCCGCGGCCGTCCGAGACAGCCGACCCCGCGCGTTGACACAGGCGATCTCCGGATGGCTCTACCTGCAGCAGACCCCGGACGGAGATGACGTCGCCGGCGTGCAGTTCCAGTCCCGCCATGGCGACGGCTTGGACCTGTGGGCAGTCTACGAGCGACCGCTGGACCCGGCTATCTCTCCTCGCCTGACCCCGATGAGGACGGACCCGGTTCGCCGCGACGACCCCGACCTGGTCGAGGCGATGCGGATCCACCGACTGCAGTGGGCGCCGTAGACCGGCCCCGACGACATTGACACGACACATCGCCCCTGCACCGCCCGAATTCGTCGGGTGGCGCAGCCGGCGCAGTCGCGGAACGCACCAATGCGCCGCTGCCTGCCCGGACGCCGCGGCTGGCTCGCGCAACGGGCATCGGCCGGTGACGGTCGAACGACGACCGGTTGTCGGACGGTTCCCCGGCGAGATCAGCGCCACTAGCCTCGACTTGGCCGTACTCGATCGCGCCTCGGGTAGCTGGCGACGCGGCGCAATGACACCGGCCCGCACCCGCCTGCTCCAAGACCTACGCCGCTCGCTCCCGGATACGGACGACGCCTGTCACCACAGCGGGGCGCCGAGCCGCCGCGTTCTGCCTCAGCGTGGCCGGCCGGCAGCGAGCGACAGATGCGTTGCGAGGGAATCCGACTTGTGCCGACTGGTTTACCGCGGTAAACGGCCTTGGATGCTCACCAGGTCGTCTCCCGAGACGCGGCTCAACGGACGTGCAGCCGGCGCCCGCTGCCGAACATCTGCCGGTGACCGGCCAGATCAGCGGCCAGTCCAATTCCGCCGTCCGGTGGCCACGGGTGGTCCCGCGGTGCGATGCCGGATCCGGGGGCCATCGGGTGCCGTATCCTCCGGACGTGACCTTGGATTCCCGCTCACTGGCCAGCGATCTGTCCCTGGCCGTCGTGCGTCTGTCGCGACATCTCCGCGGCCGCCGGGCGGATTCCCCGGTGACGTTGACGCAGCTGTCGGTGCTCACCCTTCTCGACGAGCACGGGCCGATGACGCCCGGTGGGATCGCGGCCAAGGAGCGGGTGCAACCACCGTCGATGACCCGGGTCATCGCGTCGCTCGCGGACGCGGGCATGGTGGCGCGCACGCCGCACCCCACCGACGGCCGGCAGATCATCGTGTCGCTGACCGACGCCGGTCACGCGCTGCTCGCCGACGAGACGAGCGCGCGGGAGAAGTGGATGACCGATCAGCTCGCCCATCTCGACGACGAGCAGCTCGAGGTCCTGCGCCGGTCGATCGACCTCATCGGCGGGATGGTCACCAACTCCGACTAGCTAGGTTTTCGGAGCCAATCCGACACCGATGCAACCGGCGCGGGCGGCTGCATCGTCGGGAAGTGTGGCCGCGGAGGACAGCGTGACCGCGACGCTCACCTTGTGGCCTGTGACGCCTGAGCCGAGCACCTGAGCCTGCGATCGCCCGCAGGACCCGGCCGTCTCACCTTGCCGAACCCCGATGCGTCGGGGTCGATTCGATGCGGATCCACCGGCTGCGCTGGGCCCGTAGACTCCCCCGCTCCCCCGCTCCCCCGCTTCCCCGCTTCCCCGCTCCGCCGTTCCGCCGTTCCGCCGTTCCGCCGTTCCGCCGTTCCGCCGTTCCGCCGAGCGCATGGACCCAGTGACGCGTGAGGTGGCCACGCCCGCCACTCGACACGGTCCGGGTCGGGTGGCACCCCGTCGGCCCGTTCGTCGGAGACACAGCTGACAACGCGGGTTACGAATTCTGCTGGCAATGTCGGTTCCGGTCCACAGACCGCACCCACGCAGTCACTCCCGTTCCGGTGTCGGAGATGATGAACCGATGGAGGTCGCTGCGGGCGAACCTGCGGTGGGGCTGTGGATGGCAGCGCTGCTCGAGACCGGCTGGGCAGCCCCGCCTGAGAGGCCGCGCGAGATGAGGCCGGGCCTGCTGCACGAACCGTACACAGCCCCTGACGTCGCGCGCTTCGGCCTTGCCGAAGCGATTGTCCACTCGGACTGCGGTTTTCGGGTGCAGGTGTAGCGGCAGATGGCTAGCGTGCGCTGAAGAGAGCGCGGTGGATTTCCTCGCTGGTCCTCGTCCCGGGAGTGGGTTCGGCAGCACCCCCGTTGACCAATACTCCTGCGGGCGTGTTGTTCTCGCGGGCAACCTCGGCCTGCAGGTCGGAGAAGAGTGGCCCGTCCAGATCGGTCGTCTTGATCACGGTGGTCCTTACTTGTCGTCCGGCATATGGCAGCAGGCTGATACAAGCCCGCACGAGACCTTAAACGGCCTTGTCGAAGACGTCCTTGCACGCGGTGGAAGGACTCGATCACTGATAGCGATCGTCTGGCGTACCGAGATCGCCGGGGTCGTGGCTCGCAACTCACTGTACGGCTCCCTCGAAACGTCGAGGCCGCCCACCCCTCTGGCGAGCGCCGGTGGCCGAAGGTAGTCGACCCTCTCGCGAGTACCCCAGGAACACAGGCCACCCGAGGCGGTGCGACAACCCCGCATCCGCGACCTGAGTCTGCGCAGCCCGAGGCGCGTCCCAGCGGACGAGGTCGCCGAACGTCTCCCCGAACGCGGCCTCGGCCGGCGGGGAGCATCGGTCTCACTCCCCGGCATCGGCTCCGGCGGTGCCGCACCTCCCGCTCATCGCGTCCACTGCGTCTCATTTGCTTAGGTCAACCAGGAACGCGCCCAGCACCGACGCAAAACGCGACGGGAACTGACCCGCCGACACGCCAAGCCGTGCCCGAACACACCAACGGAAACAGTTGCCGACAATTCGAGTTCGTCCTGACCCCGCTGAGGCCACCGTCTCCCGTCATCGGGATCATCGCCCGCCGACGGCGCCCACCTCGGCCGGATCCGGCGCACTCGGGACGCCGACGTGGGGTCGGGCCGATGTGTGCGGGAAGCGGTGACCGCTCTCGCCGCGTGCACCCGCCGCTCCCGATTCCGCGGCCCGCACCGCTGGGATGGCGCGGGCGAAGTCGAGACTCGTGTCGAGCGCACCGTGAACCGCATCCGTGTACGGCCGGGCGAGCGGCACGGACGCGCACCGAGACCACACCGCGACCGCACCACGCCATCGGCGCAGCACCCGGTCAGGCGGCCTCGACGCCCGCGTCCGTCAACGTGACCGCCCGCTCGTACCCCGTCGCGAGCAACATCAAGCACAGCGTCACCGGATCCGCGACCTTCCCCGGCGTCCGATCATCTCGGACATCGCCGACCCTGACGTACAGGCCGCACACCTCACCGTCGGTGAGTACCGGAGAGGCGGCGCCGCCGACTGTGAGCACGACCGGGCCGACCAGGGCGTCCTCGACCGCGGCCGGCGAGTCGACGACGTCGGACGGTCGGCGGATCATCAGATCGGCCACCGTCAGGACTGAACGCCACACTCTCGACCCATTTGGTGTGGCCCGTCAGACAGGGCTTACGAGTAGCCAGCCACGCTGTCACGCAGCCCGATAGCGCAATGTTCAGGGCAGCGTGGTCCAAGACGAGCCGGATGACGTCGTCTGCTCCTATTTGGGTCGGTCCGGGCTGACCCTGGACTACCGGAGCAAGTGGGCGTAGCCCTCGCGACGCTCGGCGGGGAGGAGGGTGTTCAACGCGAAGCGCACCTGGAGCCGGATGTACTCGTCGAGGGTGTAGACGGCAGCGAAATGCCAGTGCTTGAGTGCCCACCCGTGCGCGAGCAGCATGATGTCGAAGACCATCAGGTCCACATCGACGGGGTTCATCACGCCGGCCTCGATCCCGGCGTCGAGGGCGGCCCGCAACGGCGCTGACGATTCGACCTCGAGTTCCTTGATCCGAGCCCGTCCGGCGGAGTCGAGGGTGCGGCTCTCCCGATAGGTGAGGACCGTGGCGTCGAGGTTCTCGTCCACGATCTCCACGTACCGCCGAATCCCGGCGGCGACCCGCTCGACGGGGTCGTCGCCGACCGCGTCCATGGCCGGTTCGAGCTGGTCACGGAACGCGTTGAGGATGGCGAGGATCGTCGAGAGGAGGATCTCCTCCTTGTTCCCGAAGTACTTGTAGATCAGGCCCACGCTCACGCCGGCCTCGTCCGCCAGCGCCTGCATCGACATCTGGTGGAACCCGGTCCGTTGCATGACCTGGACCGCGGCGTCGAGCACCTGCTTACGTCGGGAGCTGGTCCGGACGGCACGCACGGCCTCGTCCACGGGTAGCGCGTCGTGGTCGGTGGTCATCGTGGTGCTCCTCGTTGCCGCTCGGTCGGCTCCACAGTACCGAGTGGCCGGCTCAATCACGGGTGGCGGGCACCCGACGCGGTCGGTGCCGTGACTACCGCGCACGGGCGATGAACCGGGCCAGCAGACCCGCGGTCTCCGGTGTCTCTATCAGGGTGCCGATCTCGTCGAGTTCCCGCGCGAATCCCCGGTCGCCCCGGGCGGCGACGATGCAGCGCTTGGCGGCCGCGTACGCGGCCGGCGGAAGCTGCGCGAGCCTGCGGGTGAGGGCCCGGGCTTCGGCCTCGACGTCGCCGTCGCTCGCCCACTGCACGATCCCCAGCCGCCGCGCCTCGACGCCGGTGACCAGTTCGGCGCCGAGGATGATCCGGCGTGCCACGGACGGGCCGGCGAGCCGGGTGAGACGTTGCGTGCCTCCCGCGCCGGGTAGGAGTCCGATACCCACCTCCGGCAGACCGAGTGTGACCGAGGCGCCCGCGACGCGGAAGTCGCAGGCGAGCGCGAGTTCCAGACCTCCACCAGTGGCGGCGCCGGCGAGGGCGGCGACCGACGGCTTCGGCAACGCCTCGATGCGAGCGAACGTGTCCTGGAGGCCCGCGGTGAACCTACGCAGTCGTGTTCCCCGGTCGGGCGCCGTGCTCCAGGAGTCCATCATGGCGATGTCCGCACCGCCGCAGAAGATCCGCTGCGCACTGCGGATCAGGACGGCCCGCACCGCGGGGTCCTCGCCGAGTGCCGTGACGGCGTCGGCGAGGGCCTGGGTCTGCGCCTCGTCGAAGGCGTTGGCCGGGGCGCGGTCGAGGGTGATGATTCCGATGTGGTCTTCGCGTTCGATCAGGACGCTCACGAGTTACTCCAGCAGATGTCGGTAGTCGGTGTGGATATGTTGCGGCAGAACGGTGTTCAGGGCGAACCTGGTCTGCAGCCGGATGTAGTCGTCGAGGCTGTAGAGCCGGCCGAAGTGCCAGCGCTTGAGCGCCCAGCCGTGGGCGAGCAGCACGAGGTCGAACACCATCAGATCGACGTCGACCGGGTTCATCACGCCGGACTCGATCCCGAGGGTCAGGACCTCGCGCAGCGGGGCGGAGGTGGCGATCTCGAGTCGCTTGAGGGTTTCCCGTCCGGCCCGGTCGAGGGTTCTGCTCTCGCGGTAGGTGAGGGCGACGGCGTCGATGTTCTCGTCGACGATCTCCACGAACCGTCGGATGCCCGCGGCCAGGCGTTCCACGGGATCCTCACCGGCCACGGTCATCGCCGGCTCGAGCTGATCCCGGAAAGCGTCGAGGATTCCGGTGATGGTGGCGAGGAGGATCTCCTCCTTGTTCCCGAAGTACTTGTAGATCAGGCCGACGCTGACGCCGGCCTCGTCGGCCAGCGCCTGCATCGACATCTGGTGGAACCCGGTGCTCTGCATGACCTTGGCCGCGGCCATCAGGATCTGCCGACGTCGGGAGTTGGCCCGGACCGCACGCACGAACTCGTCGATCGCCAGTTCGCCGGGATCGGCCGACACGGCGCCCTCCTCGTTGCTCGTCGGCGGTCGCTCAGATTCCGAGATCCTTGGCGACGATCGTCTTCATGATCTCGGTGGTGCCGCCGTAGATCGTCTGGATGCGGGCGTCGACGAAGGCGCGGGCGACCGCGTATTCACGCATGTACCCGTATCCGCCGTGCAGTTGCAGGCACCGGTCCGCGACGCGCACCTGCAGCTCGGTGGCCCACCACTTGAGCCGGGCCGCGCGGGCGGCGGTGAGCGTGCCATCGACGTGTTCGGCGATGCAGTCTTCGAGGTAGGTGCGGGCGATGTCGAGTTCGGTGGCCAGCTCGGCGAGGACGAACTGGGTGTTCTGGAAGCTCGAGACCGACTTGCCGAATGCCTTGCGCTCCTTGACGTAGGTGAGGGTCTCGGCGAGGACCCCCTCCGCGGCGGCGACCGCGCCGATCGCGAGCGACAGCCTCTCCTGCGGGAGGTTGTGCACGAGCTGGTAGAAGCCCTGCCCCTCGTCGCCGAGCCGGTTCGCCACGGGTACCCGCATGTCGGTGAAGGTCAGCTCGCTGGTGTCCTGTGCGTGCAGACCGATCTTCTCGAGGTTGCGTCCCCGGGAGAAGCCGGGGGTGCCGGCCTCGACGACGAGCAGGGTCAGCCCCTGGTGCGGGTCCTCGGAGGTGCGCGTGGCGACGACGAACAGGTCACCGTTCTGCCCGTTCGAGATGAACGTCTTCGCGCCGTTGACGACGTAGTGGTCGCCGTCCCGGACCGCGGTGGTGCGGATGCCGGTCAGGTCGCTACCGGTGCCGGGCTCGGTCATCGCGATGCCGAGGACGGTTTCGCCGGTGACCACGCCGGGGAGCCAGCGGGCCTTCTGCTCAGGGGTGGTCATGTCCACCAGATACGGCAGCACCACGTCGTTCTGCAGTGAGAAGGCGATTCCCGCCGCCGCGTTGCCCGCGCGATTGACCTCCTCGATCACGATCGCGTGGTAGCGGAAGTCGTCGACGCCTGGGCCGCCGAACTCCTCGGGGACGGGGAAGCCGAGCAGACCGAGTTTGCCGGCCTCCGTGAACAGGGACCGGTCGAGGCAGCTCGCCCGCTCCCAGTCCTCGTGTACCGGCGTGATCTTGTCCCGGACGAAGTCGCGGACCATCTCGCGGAACTGCAGGTGTTCGGTGTCGTACTCGAGTCGTGCGTTCATCGTTCACTCACTCCTGTCAGCGGAAGGCGTTCTCGCCGGTGAAGGCCTGACCGAGCACCAGCTGGTGCATCTCCGGAGTGCCCTCGTAGGTGAGGACGGATTCGAGGTTCACCATGTGCCGGATAACCGGGTACTCGAGTGATATTCCGTTGCCGCCGAGGATGGTTCGGGCGGTGCGGCAGATCTCGATCGCCTCGCGGGTGTTGTTCAGCTTGCCGAAGCTCACCTGCTCGGGGCGCAGCCCGACGCCGTCCTTCAATCGGCCGAGGTGCAGAGAGAGCAGCTGTCCCTTGTGCAGTTCGACGGCCATGTCGGCGAGCTTGGCCTGGGTGAGCTGGAAGCCGCCGATCGGTCGGCCGAACTGGGTGCGCTGCACCGAGTAGTCTCGTGCGGCCTCCCACGCGGAGCGGGCCGCGCCCATCGCGCCCCAGACGATGCCGTACCGCGCTTCGGAGAGGCTCTGCAGCGGCGCCTTGACACCGCGTGCCTCCGGCATCAGCGCGTCGGCGGGAAGCCGCACGTCGTCGAGGACGAGTTCACTGGTGACCGAGGCGCGCAGGGACAGCTTGTGCTTGATCGTGTTGGCGCTGAATCCCGGTGTGTCGGTGGGGACGATGAACCCGCGGATGCCCTCGTCGGTGTTCGCCCACACGACGGCGACGTCGGCGATGGAACCGTTCGTGATCCACATCTTGCGGCCGGTGAGAATCCAGTCGGATCCGTCCCGGCGGGCGCGGGTCTTCATCGCCGCGGGGTCCGAACCGACGTCCGGTTCGGTGAGCCCGAAGCAGCCGATCAGTTCGCCGGCCGCCATTCCCGGCAGCCATCGCCGCTTCTGCTCCTCGGACCCGTTGTTCCAGATGGAGAACATCGCGAGTGAGCCCTGCACGGACACGAGGGAGCGGATGCCGGAATCGGCCGCCTCGAGTTCGAGGCAGGCCAGGCCGTAGTGGACCGCGGACGAGCCACCGCACCCGTAGCCCTCGAGGTGCATGCCGAGGACGCCGAGCTGGCCGAAGCCCTTGGCGAGTTCACGGGCCACCGGCAGGTCGCCGACCTCGAACCAGTCGGCGATGTACGGGGTGACGTGTTCGGCGCAGAAGCCGCGCACGCTGTCGCGGACGGCGATCTCGTCGTCGGAGTACAACGAGTCGATGTTCAGCGGGTCGAGCGGGTCGAACGCGGGAAATGTGCTCTTGGTGCTCATCGGGTGATCCTCGAGTCGGTGGGGGCGGTGAACAGTCCGGCCGCGAACTCGTCGGCGGCTGTGGCGGTTGCCTTGTAGTGCAGCTTCTTACCGGTGGCCGAGACCGGCAGCGATTCGACGATCCGGTAGGCGCGGGGCCGCTTGAACGACGACAGCATGGGGTGTTCCCGGCAGTGCTCGTCGAGCCGGTCCGCGGACAGCGTGGGGTCGTCGGTGACGACATAGGCGACGACGATCCGTCCCCACCGTTCGTCGGGAACGCCGACCACGAGCGAGTCCACCACGGCGGGATGCTCGTTGAGCACCTCCTCCACCTGGACCGGGTGGACGTTCTCGCCACCGGAGATCAGCATGTCGTCCTTGCGGCCGACGATGGTGACGAACTCCTCGGCATCCCAGGTGGCGAGGTCACCGATGTGCAACCAGCCGTGGTGGAACTTGGACTTCTCCTGGTCGGGTGAGTCGAAGTAGGCGTTGGCGCACTTGGGGGAACGGACGATCACCTCGCCGACTTCCTCACCGTCGTGGGCGACGACGTCGTCGGCGTCGGCGAGCCGGTCCGGGTAGACGCGCACGACCCGGACGTCGTCGTCGGTGCATGCCCGCCCGGCGGTGCCGGCGTGCGCGGGGAGGTCGGCTGGGCGCAGGAAGGTGTTCCAGAACCCCTCGGTGCTGCCGTAACCGTTGAAGATCCGCGGATTGAGGACCTGCTGGTAGCGCAGTGCCGCCTCCTTCTCCAGCGGGGCACCCATCGTCACGATGCCGCGGAGGGAGGACAGGTTGCGCGGGCGCTGTTCTTGTGCGGAGGCCAGCATCGCGAGGTTGGTGGGGGCACCGATGAGGAACGTCAGACCGTGCTCCTCGACGAGATCGAGGACGCGGTCGGCGTCGAACGTTCGCAGCGGCACCACCTGGGCGCCGATGTAGAACGTCGGGTTGGGGCCGCCGGAGTACAGGCCGCCGCGGTGGAACCACGGTGTCATGTTCAGCGTCTTGTCCTCGGGGCCAAGCGGGAAGTGCATGATCACGTCGTGCGCGCTGAAGATCTCGATCATGCTGTTGAGCGGCACGCCCTTGGGCATCCCGGTCGTGCCTGAGGTGTAGAGGCGGGTGGTCTCGTCCCACACCGTCCGGCGCACCGGCGGCAGCGCGACCCGCTCGGCCGGCAGATCCCGGTACCGGACAACGGTGACGCCGCGGGCGGCGACCGGCTCGCCGTCGCCGACGGACACCAGCACCGCGGGAGTGTGCGACGCGCGGGCGAGCGCCCCCTGCACGCCTGGCGTGAGGTCGGTGTCGTACACGAACACTTTCGGGGTACTGGTGTCGAGCGCCAACGCGATCTCGCCCGCGGCGAGCCGGAAGTTCACCGGTGAGCCCACCGCGCCGACGGCCTGGACGGCGAGATAGAGCTCGGCGAACTCGATGCCGTTGAACAGCTGGTAGGCGACGACGTCGCCGGCGCGCACGCCCGCGTCCGCCAGGCCGGTGGCGATCCGGTCTACCCGCTCCCCCAGCTCCGCGTAGGTCCATTGCCGGCCGGTATCGGGATCGGTCACGGCGACGCGGTTCGCGTAACGCGTGGTGTTGCGCCGGAATCCGTTGAGGTACGTGAAGTCGTTCTCGAAGTACTCCCGGTAGGCCCGGGCGTTGTACGACGCGGTCATCTCTGACGTCCTCCCACACTCGTGTCCGGCGTCAGCCGGCCATGGTGAGGCCGCCGCTGACGCTGATCACCTGACCGGTGATGAACGACGCGGCCTCGGAGGCGAAGAACAGGACCGGTGCGGCGACCTCGTCGGGCCGGGCGAGCCGCCGGAACGGGATCGCCTTGATCAGGGCGGCCTTGAGCTTCTCGTCCTGCGCCTGGAACAGCGGGGTGTCGGTGGGACCGGGGCACACGCAGTTGACGCTGATGCCGTGACGGGCCATCTCGCGGGCGAGGGACTTGGTGAGCGCGATGACGCCGCCCTTGGCACCGGCGTAGATGGATTCGCCGGAGCTGCCGACCCGGCCCGCGTCGGACGCGAGGTTGATCACGCGGCCACCGGTGCCGGCCTCGATGATGCCGGGCAGGAAGGCACTGCACACGTGTACCGGGCCGAGGTAGTTGATCGCGACGACCTTCTCCGCGAATTGCGTTGTCGCGTTGAGAAATTGATCGGTCCGGTCCCAGCCGGCGGCGTTGACGACCACAGTGGGTACGCCCACCTCGGCGTGGGCGCGGTCGCGCAGTTCGTCGACCTGGGTGCGATCGGCGACATCGACGGGCAGCGCTGTGATCAGCTCGGGGCATTCCTTGGCGGTGGCTTCGGCCGCCGCGAGGTCGAGGTCGGCGGCGACGACACGGTCGCCCTGTGCGGCGAAGGCGAGTGCGATGGCCTTGCCGATTCCGGAACCGGCGCCGGTGACCAGTGCGATGTTGCTCATGGTGCAGTCCTCTCGGATCGGGAGCGAAGTCGGGAAGGTTCAGGCCTTGACGAACTTGGCGAAGTCGGCGGGGCGCTTCTCGGCGAACGCCTTGGCGCCCTCGAGACCCTCGTCCGACTTGCCGAACAGGTCGAGTGCGGACATCGCGAGATTGCTCAGACCGGCCTGGTGGTCGGTGTCGGCGTTGAAGGACTGCTTGAGGAACTTGATCGCGGTCGGGCTCTTCTCCGCGATCTCGGCGGCGATCGCCTTGGCCTCCTCGAGCAGCTTGTCCTGGGGGACGACCCAGTTGACCAGGCCCCAGCGCTCGGCGGTGGCGGCGTCGTACTGGCGGCACAGGTACCAGATCTCCCGGGCCCGCTTCTCGCCGACGACGCGGGCGAGGAACGCGGAGCCGAAGCCGGCGTCGAAGGAGCCCACCTTGGGTCCGGCCTGTCCGAACCTGGCGTTCTCCGAAGCGATCGTGAGGTCGCACAGCACGTGCAGGACGTGGCCGCCGCCGACGGCGACCCCGTTGACCGCCGCGATGACCGGCTTCGTGATGTCGCGAATCAGCTTGTGCAGGTTGCCGATTTCGAACATTCCGCTCTCGGTGGGGCCGTAGTCGCCGGTCTCGGCGCGCTGCTTGACGTCGCCGCCGGTGCAGAACGCCTTCTCGCCGGCGCCGGTGAGGATGATCGCGGAAACGCGGCTGTCGGCCCAGGCGGCGCGGAAGGCCTTGATCAGTTCCTCGACGGTCTTGCCTCGGAAGGCGTTGTAGCGGTGGGGGCGGTCGATCGTGATGACAGCGGCGGGGCCGTCGATCTCGTAGGTGATGTCCTCGAAGACGCTCATGATGACTCCTCGTGATCGCGAATGGGAAAGAGAATTGAATGTCTCTTCACATATAGTGAATAGTCATTCACTGGTTATGAACGTACATTCACACCCCGGTTGTGTCAAGGGTCACAAGGACTGGATTCCCTCGACATGACACACCGGAACCGAGGCAGTCGGTACGCCCGCGAAGACCGAGGCGGACGCCGAATACATCGACAGGACAACGGAACCCGAGACGCGACACGAAGTCCACACCTCGTCGGGGCGATCGAACAGCGAAGGGCCCGGGTATCGAGGAGATACCCGGGCCCTTCGAACTCGTGGGGGTCAGAGAAAGGCGCTGATCCCGGTCTCGACCCGACCGATCAGCAGCTTCTGGATCTGGCTCGTGCCCTCGTACAACGTCATCACCCGGGCGTCACGCATGTACTTCGCGACGGGGTACTCGTCGACGTAGCCGTAGCCACCGAAGACCTGAATCGCACTGTTGGCGGCCCGCACCGCCGCCTCGCTGCAGAAGTACTTCGCCTTCGAGGCGGCCGTGCCGAATGGCTCGCCGCGCTCGATCAAGTCGGCGGCACGCCACGTCAACAATCGGCCGGCATCGGCATCG
This sequence comes from Rhodococcus olei, assembly GCF_039540555.1. Lineage (NCBI taxonomy): Bacteria > Bacillati > Actinomycetota > Actinomycetes > Mycobacteriales > Nocardiaceae > Rhodococcus > Rhodococcus olei. The sequence goes on from NZ_BAABFB010000026.1 coordinate 19,339, forward strand.
ACAGACATGTCCGCGATCATGTCCTGGATCATCTGGTACGACGCGATGGGCCGATCGAACTGCTTGCGGTTCTTCGCGTAGTCGACCGCGGCCTCGAGGCAGCCCTGGACGATGCCGACACACCCGGCGCCGACCGAGACCCGACCCTTGTCGAGCGAGTGCATCGCGATCGAGAAGCCCTCCCCCTCGCCGCCGAGCATCGCGCTCACCGGGACCTTCATGTCGGTGAAGTACAACTCCGCGGTCGCCTGTCCCCGCAGCCCGAGTTTGCCGTGAATCTCCCGCGCTTCGAAGCCCGGCGTGTCGGTGGGCACGAGGAAGGCGGACACACCCTTCGGGCCTGGACCTCCGGTGCGCGCGAACACGAGACACAGGTTCGCCCACGTGCCGTTGGTGATGAAGATCTTAGACCCGTTGACGACGTAGTGGTCGCCGTTGCGCACCGCACGCGTCTTGAGATTGCCCGGGTCCGAACCGTTGTCGGGCTCGGTGAGGCCGAAGCACGCGAGGACCTCGCCGGTGGCGATGCGCGGCAGCCACTCGCGCCTCTGATCCTCGGTGCCATGGGAGAGAATCACCTTGCCCACCAGCCCCATCGACACCGACACGATGCCGCGGACCGCGGAGTCGGCGCGACCGAGTTCCTCCATCCCGATGCAGTAGGTGATGTAGTCGCCGCCGAGTCCGCCGTACTCCTCCGGGATGGTCATCCCGAAGAACCCGATATCGGCGAGCTTCGGGACGATCGAGATGTCCACCGACTCCGCGCGATCCCAGGCCGCGCGGTGCGGGACGACCTCCTTGTCGAGGAAGTCGCGGGCCAGTTGCCGGAAGCTCCGCTGTTCCTCCGTCAGCGTCAGATCCATGAGGACTCCTTCGGGGCACCACACGTGCGATTCGGGCCGGGGTGCGTCGGGGGTACGAGATCGAACAACCAGAATGAATGGTCATTCACCTCTAGTGAATGTAGGTTCGTTTTGCAATCCGTGTCAAGGGTCCCGCGGCCCGAGCCTGGTTCTGGCAAATCGCGGACTCGCCTGATGCCTCCGCGCAACTCGGCCGTTGTCCCAACCTGTGAAGGCCATCTGTTCGAGTGGACCAACACTCCCGGCGATGAGCCCTGGCTGCTCCGCCTGTGCAGCGTCGAACTGGCGACGGTGATCTTCACCAAGCAGCACGTCGTCGAACGAGTGCTCGAGAAGGTGGGGTCCGAGTTCGTGCGCGACCTTCGATCTGCGTCGCACGGTCGTGTGGGTGTCGTTCTCAACGATGACCCGGCCGGATCCGAGCGGTACTCCTGGTCTAGGGACGCTGGCGACAGCAGCGGCCGGCCGTTCTTCGCGGCCGTGCGACGCGGTGCAGCGATCACGTACGTTGAGCTGCGCAGCTGAGACGTCAGGGAGACCACATCCGACTACCGTTCCCTGTATGGGGACCACGTTCCACGGGCCAAGCCCATGGCCGCACATCACCGCCGCGCTCCACACGAAAGGGCCCAGATACGCGGCCATCGCCTACCTGGGCACCGACGCCCCCGATCTGCTCCCGCTCCGCGCCGGTGACCTCCTGATCGTCAACGCCGCCCGCGCCGCAGTGCGCGCACACGCCACCTCCCCCACCGCCCTCGCCCACTTCGTAGCGAAGGGGGTGCGGGTGCTGTCCTCACCGAACCTGCACGCCAACGTCATCACCACCACCAAGCAGGCGATCGTCGGATCCGCAAGCGCATCGCGCAGCTCCACCCTCGCCGACGAGGCCGTGATCATCACCGACGACCCCGAAACAGTCGCGTCCGCCCGCACATTCATCGACAACATCGACCAAACCACCGTCGTCGACGAGGTGTTCATCGACAACGCCACAGCCATCTGGGCAATCGGCCGAGCCGTCCCACTGCAGGGAATCGGCCGGCGGCAACGCGCCAGAAACGATCTCCTACCGACCCCCGTCGATCGGATGTTCGTGTGGCACACCACCGACCATCAACCGGACCCCGACGAGTCACTGACCTGGGCAGCACACACGAGCCTCACAACAACGGGACCGACCGCGGAACACCCGACCGAGTGGTTCCGAATCGACAGACCCGACAGCAGGAACCAGGGCCAGCTCGAACGCGGCGACGTCCTCCTCCAGGTCACCGCCGACAACACATGGATTCACCCGCCCGCGGTCGTCGACTCCGACCCCATCTCGATTCCACACAGCCCTCACGCGGTCGCATACCTGCTGCGCACCCGAGCGGATCTGGAACCGCTGCCAGTACCGGAAGCCGAGACGCGACTCGCCGACCTCGGTCACCCCAACCCCAGACTCCGCGCCGACCACCGAATCGTCTCCCCCAGCCTTCGCTCCGCGCTGCTACGACTCTGGAACCTCTGACCAACGTTCGCGGACCGCTGACACGACGACACTCACGGAAGCGTCAACACCTCCGGGCCTTGACGGCCTCATCGGGGCGTGACGACGGCCGGTCCAGAGCCTGGCGACAAGCGCCCTCGGCGCCGCCCCGCTCGCCCTCGACACCAGGGGTCGAGCCGGCAGGACACTTCTCTGATGGGTGCCGTCGGGTTGATCGCCGTACAGTTTGATCTTGGTGCGCTCCAGAGGGGGCGGTGCACCGCACCAGGCTCCGGCGGCGCCACTTCGGCGGCGCCGGAGTCGTCGGCGGTAACCGTGTCGGGACGACTGCAAATCCCACCCCACAACTTGGAGTTTCCCGTTTTCGATGTCCGTGCGGTATGTGAACACCTCCCCGCGGGCAGAGATGAGAGCCGTAAGAAGGGTCAGTCGCGGGCGCAGACCTGTTGAGCACCGTCAGCGCGGGGCTCCGGCCGAACTTGCCTGGGTCGAAGAGTTTCTGCGAACTGCTGCGGCGACAGCGACGGCGCGGCCCTCACGGCACGTGAGCACAAGCTCGTCGCGACGGCCCGTCGGCTGCGGCGCCAGCTACACGCGCGGGCTGGACCAATGACACAGCCCGTCACACGCCTCGAGCGCGTCGGCCCACGGTGCCTCGCGGGGCCCGTCCGTGGCCATGGAAAGTCCCCCACGGGTGGCCGGATAGCGGTCCGGCGACGGCCAGGTAGGTCTCGTGTCGGCCGCTGATTCTCCAACTCTGGTAGGAATCCGCAGGGAGGGTGGTTTCCTCCTCCCAATGCGGGGAACGGTTCTGGACGATGCTATGTCCCGCACAGACAGGTGCCGACCTGGCCTGCGTCGAGGTGGGAAACGGCGCCATGCCGGTGTCTCAGGAGTTCTCGTTCCGTGCTTGCGTGATCCACGCGGCAATCTGTGCGCGGGAGGCGAATCCCAGCTTGGTCAGGAGATGTTCGACGTGCCCCTGTGCGGTGCGGGGCGAGATCGTCAGGCGGGCGGCGATCTCCTTGTTGGTCAGTCGCTCGGCGATCAGTTCGGCGACCTCACGCTCGCGTTTGGTCGCTTTCGCCGACGGACCCGCGGCTGTTGACGGGGAAGGGGGCGGCTCGCCCAGCGCGTAGGCGATAGCGGCATCGAAGTCGAGCCGCGTCGCTATCGACGGTGCGATGTCCGGGACCCCGAGCGAGGGCACATCGCTCGGCACCACAGGGATCTCGCCCGGGCGTGTCACGCACCCCGCGATCGAGGACGTCTCGACCACCCCGACGGGGCCGGGGCTGACTCTCCCAGGATGCAGCAACCGGGGCCTGCTCACCATGCGGCCCCGGGCTCCGGCCCGGCCCCGATGCACCGGAAGCAGCCGCGCCGGGGACCCCACCCGGTCCCCGACGCGACGCGATCGCCGCCGGCGGCGCACTGGCCACGACCGCAGAGCGAACGCCGCGCTCCCCCGGCCCCACCTGCTCGGTCAGCTGAATGCGGCCAGCGCGGCGACCACTCCCAGTGCCGCACCGACGCCACCGATGACGGTGCCGAGGCCGCTGACGACCGGCTGGATCTTCTTGATCATTGCGAGGTCTGAATCGGAGGAACCCATTTTTCTTCTTCCCTTGTTCGGAATCCATCGGCACGGTGCCGTGGTCTCGGAGCCTCGACCGTCTGTGGGGGCGAGGCGGTGGTGGGCAGGGCTACGGCGTTCGCCGTGCACCTGTCCGGTGGAGGGAACCCGTTGCCGCGTCGGGGCGGCACCGCGCGTGTGACGGGCGGCGCGTCGGGCCGGTGAGTTCGACGGTTGCTCTCTCACTCGTTGACGGCCGCGGCGGAACTGAGCCGCGCAGCCGTGTCCAGCGCGTTCCAGGCGGCATCGACGCGTCTGACGGTGACCTCGTCGGCCGCCCCCAGCAGGGCGTCCAGCAGGGAACGCGGATCGCGTCGCCAGGCGTGCGCTGCGCTCGCCACGACGAGGTTGGTGAACAGACCCGACCAGGCCAGCGCACGTCGTCGATCTCACCGCGGTGGATGCGGTCGACGGCATCGTCGGCGATTCCGTCCGCGACGAAATCGCG
>NZ_BAABFB010000027.1:0-5386 GCF_039540555.1 Rhodococcus olei
AGCGGCCTACTACGCTGAACACGCGCTCTCACCACCCGTGGGAGTAACACCCTGACAGCCTCCAGCAAATCCGGGGTGGATCAGTCTGTCATGTAGACAACGGCGCTTTCCAGGGCTGGATGCTTCGTGGTGGACGGGTTACGGTCGCCGCGTTCCACGACGCAGACGGGTGGGGAGGCGCGATGCGGGTGACGCGAGTGGTGGATCCGGTTAGCGACGCGGTGTCGTTCACGTTGCTCGACGAGGACGGTGTCGTGGCCCCGGCCGAACGATATCTGCGGTATCTCGCCGATACCGAGCGGTCACCGAACACGATCAAGGCGCACGCCCACGACCTGAAAGATTGGTTCACGTTCCTGATCGACCACGAATGTGATTGGCAGGAAGTGAAATTGGATGATGTTGGCGCGTTCGTCAGGTGGCTGCGGCGGCCACCGACGATGCGCCACGAGGCGGTGTCGGTGCTGCCTTCGGTCGCGCATCACTGCACCGAGGCGACGGTGAACCGCAAGCTCTCCACCATCGCCGTGTTCTATCGGCACGCCGCCCGCCACGGCCTCGACCTCGGTGATCTGCTGACATGCTGGGATCCCGCTGCCCGCCGGGGCGGCAGCTGGAAGCCGTTCCTGCATCACCTCGGTAAGAGCACTCCCCCAGCCACGGCGGACGGTGAAGCTGCCCGCCGTGTCCCGGATGCCCCGACTGCTGACCCCCGTCGAGGTGCAGACGATCCTCGACGCGTGTGAGCACCGGCGTGACCGGTTGTTGTTCGCCCTGCTCTACGACGCCGGCATCCGGATCGGTGAGGCGCTCGGTCTACGGCACGAGGACCTCGCCGCAGCCGAACGAGAAGTCACCGTCCGCCGCCGTGTCAACGCCAACGGTGCTCGCGCCAAATCGCCGTACCCGCGGACGATCCCGGTCAGTGGGGCGCTGATCCGTCTGTACGCCGACTACCTGAACCTCGAGTACGGGGAGCTGGACTCGGACTACGTGTTCGTCAACCTGTGGGGCCGTCCACACGGGCGGGCCATGACGTACTCGGCGGTGCACGCGCTGGTGCGCCGGTTGCGCCGGGACACCGGGATCGACTTCGATCCACACTGGTACCGCCACACCTACGCCACCCGTCTCCTGCGGGACGAGGTGCCGGTGGAGGTGGTCTCGAAGTTGCTCGGGCACGCCAGCGTGACCACCACCGTCGACATCTACGCGCACCTGTCCAGTGAGGACGCGCGCCGCGCGCTGGTGCAGGCCGGTTGGTTCGCCGACGCGGCGGTGACCCTGTGAGCCGGCTTCGCGCGCTCCCCACCACCGGCGACGGCACCGATGCCGAGGCCAGTCTCGGCGTCGATCCGTGGGAGGCCGAGTACGAGAAGGACATCTGGCACGTTCGCCGGCTCGGCATCACCGCCTCCAACCGCGCCACGATCAGCTTCGAGCGGATCACCCGCCCGTGGCTGCGGGACCTGGCCAAACGGTGGGCGCGCTGGCGTCTGCCAGCCGGCCTGACCGCCGAATCCGCAGTATGGGGCACTCGGGCCGTCGCGAGCCTCGACGCGTTCCTCGACACCAGCGGCGGCACGGCGGCCGGCCCCGCCGACCTCGACCGCGCCCTGATCGAACGGTTCCTGGCCTACCTGCACACCCACGCCGCCGGACCGGTCTCACACAGGACCCAGGTGGGCCAGTTCAACCTGTTCCTGTTGACTATCCGACGCCACGGATGGGTCACCGATCTGCCGGCCACCGCCCTGATCTACACCGAGGACTACCCGAAGAAGACCACGCTGGCGCCGCGGGCGCTCAGCGAGCACGTCATGGCCCAACTCGAGGACCCGGCGAACCTGGACAGGTGGCCCAACCGGCATCACCGGCTGGTCACCGTGATCCTGATCCGGTGCGGGCTGCGGATCAGTGACGCCGTCGCCCTGTCGACCGACTGCATCGTCCGCGACAAGGACGGCGCACCCTATCTGCGGTATCTCAACCACAAGATGAAACGCGAGGCCCTCGTCCCGATAGACGAGGAACTCGAGCACTCCATCGCCGAACACATCGCACACCTCGACCGCACCAGCGGAGCCCCGACGCGTCTGCTGTTCCCGTGTCAGCGTTCCGACGCCGACGGCACCGGGCACATCAGCACCGCCACCTACAGCAGGTCACTGGGCCGGTGGGTGGCCCGATGCCAGGTCACCGACGAGCACGGCCGTCCCGCGGAAGTCAGTCCCCACCGGTTCCGGCACACCCTAGGCACGCGGTTGGTCAACCTCGACGTCCCCCAGGAGGTCGTCCGCCGGATCCTCGACCACGATTCGCACCAGATGACCGGCCACTACGCCCGGCTCAGCGACACCTCCATCCGCCGGCACTGGGAGGCCGCACGCAAGGTCGACTCCTCCGGGGCCGAGGTCACCCTCGACCCGGACGGACCACTCGCCGAGGCAGCCTGGGCCAAACAGCGCCTCGGCCGCGCCACCGAGGCCCTACCCAACGGCTACTGCGGCCTGCCCGTGCAGAAGAGCTGCCCGCACGCCAACGCCTGCCTGACCTGCCCGATGTTCGTCACCACCGCCGAGTTCCTGCCCCGGCACCGCGAGCACCGCACCCAGGTCCTGCAGCTCATCACCGCCGCCGAGGCCCGCGGTCAACAGCGGCAGGTCGAGATGAACACCCAGGTCCTGGGCAACCTCGACCGCATCATCGCTGCCCTCGACGACACCACGGACTCGTCCCGGCCCGACACGCCCGGACCCGACACCCGCGACGCGCAGCCACTCATTCCACACCCCGACAGCGCCGGATCGGGCCGGTGACCCTCGTGCGCGCCGACAACAGCCACCACCTCCACGACGCCGCCCGGCGCCGCCACGAACTGACCCGTTCGAAGGCGATCGCCGCCCTAAGGGAAATCGAAAACCAAGGAACCGCAGTCACATTCGAGTCAGTGTCCGCGGCAGCGTCGGTGTCGCGGTCCTGGCTCTACACCCAACCCGACCTACGCGCGGGCATCATCGCACTCCGCGATGGTGGCGGACCCGGTCGAACCCAACGTGACAGCGCCAGCGACAACTCTCTGCGCACCCGCCTGCAGGCGGCACACGACCGTATCCGCGAACTCACCGCCGAGAACGAGAGCCTGCACCGCCAGCTGGCCCTCGCTCTCGGCCGTGCGCGCAAGACCTGACTGACCGACGTCCATCGCACCACGCGCATACCGACTCGGTAACGACAACACCGAGGCAGCGGACCTTCACGCCCGCCTCGAATCCCCTTCGCGCACACCATCCACGAAGCAAACACCCAGGTCACGACGGGTGATTACCAGCCAACTAAAGATATCGTTCGCTTCCGGGACGTTCAGAACGGGTACTGACGCGACAACTTCGAGGACTCGTGGCCGGTACTCGCCGCGCCGCTGGGCATCCCGACTGACCGGCGATCGCTGTACAGCAATGGGGGTGCGGAGGAGAATTCTCACCGTACCGATCTCGCCCACGGGGAAGCTGGCGAAGGTGCCATGCGCACGCTCATCCACGCGGTCATCGGCGTGACGGCCGTCACGGCGCCAGTGCTCGGGGTATCGGGTGTCGCATCCGCCGACGCCACCGCCCAGGTCTCAACCAGCGGAAGCAAGGCCGTCGCCGCGGTGACCAGCACCGATCGCGGCGACACCTGCTGCCTGCGTTTCGGGCACCCCGGCCAGACCCTCCGGTCGGCTGCCGGCGAGACGGACAGCGGGCTCTGCCCGACGACGAGCGCGCCGCTGCGCGGCGTCAACAGCTGCGACGGGGGCGGCGGAATGTCCAGCCGGAACCGGACCGGGATCACACTCGACGACCCACCCGGCGCGCCTGCACGGATTCTCCCGACGGTGCTGAGGCAGGAACAGCGATGAACCGACAGATACGAGCGGTCCAAGCCGCACTGGCCGCGGCCGCGGCCGCAGCGGTGCTGCTGACACCGATCACCGCGACGGCGGCGCCCCGCACCGACACCGCGCCGGCGCCGGCGCCGGCGATGCAGGTGTCGGGGACGGCCAAGACGACCACGACCACGCAGGTGTACACCAGGAACGCCGACGGAGCGCCCAGCGCGAACGGCACGACGATCCAAGCGACCGCGGTGGTGACGCCCGCACCGCTGCGCGGCACGGTGCAGTTCACGGCCGTCAACATCGACACCGGCGCGACCGAGGCGACATCGTCACCGGTGCGAGTCTCCGGCGGCGAGGCCGCGTGGGTCGTCACATTGCCCGACGGCAACCACAGAGTCTGGGCCGCGTACAGCGGCAGCGACGACGACAGCCCATCGACCGGCTCGACGGCCTTCCAGACCCAGCACCAGGTGAACCCGCCGACCCAGCGCGGCCAGACCTGCCTCTTCGGCTCGCTGTGCCTCTGAGGGCCCCGCCCCCCACAGGGCCAGCACACGCGCGCACGCGACCGGCACCCAGTCGCCGAACCCCGTGTAGGGCATGCGGCCTGACGTCGGCGTCACGTCGACGACCAGCGACCCGGACTGCGTGGCCGGCACCCACCCCAAGCAGGCAGCCGCACGCGTCGTAGACCGGCGACACCCCACTCGGCGCGGCGACCGCGACCGGCCTGCCGATCTCCGCGGCCCGAGCTCACCGTTGATCGGAGAATCATGCATTCCGTGAACACCCTTGCACGATGGTGCCTCGTGTCGGTCGTCTCGCTCGCGTCAACCATCGGTGTTGGTGCGAGCGCCGCGGCGGACGTGCAGCGACCCGGTGGTCCGGCTGCGCACGACAGCGTCACCGCGGCCTCCGGTGCGTCGTGCACGAACATGCAACCGGCCCCAGCGGGAGTCCATGCACTCCGACGGACACGACGACAAATATCGCGTTCACAGACGCGTTGACAACCGGAGAGGCGGGCGGATTATGCGTCGGGGTGGTGACCGCCAAAGGCGTGGCCACCGACAACCCAATCGGATTCGCCACACCAGCATCACCCTGGGATCGTCCGATCGAGTTTCGAAACGTTCCACATCACGTATCCGTGAATCCCATTTCCGGTAGCACACTACTCGGCTCCACCGGATCTCCGGTGCTGGGCCGCGCGGTCACAGTGACCGTGGACTGGATCAACCTCGATACCGGAGCGCACGGCCGGGTAAGCCACGCGCTGTGCCCCTACGCTCGCGAACTCCTCTACGACGGCCCACTTCCGAACTGCCAGGATCCGGAGTTGCTTTTCGTCTCAGGCCCGGGCCGCGTACATGCCACCCTGACAACGAATGCGCCGAATCTGCCTGGCACCGCGGACTTCACGGTGCCCTGACCGAAGATGATCCGGTCAGCCTCCGAATCAGTTGGGGAAGATCAGGTTGAAGAAGTCGTTGATTGCCTTGGGGA
>NZ_BAABFB010000028.1:0-4930 GCF_039540555.1 Rhodococcus olei
CCATGCACTCGACGTCCAGGGCCATGTGCCCGTCGAGCAGATCATTCACACTCGTCAGCGCAGCCATGAGTACCAGCGTGTCCGCAGCTCACCGTCTCGACAAGCCCCCACCTCGGCGGTCCGAGGCGAAGCCTCACTGGTGTCGCGGTCCTGAAATCGCAGGATGCCGCTCACTGCGTGCACCCCGGTGAGTCTGGGCGTCGCGCACCGACTGGAACATCGAGCCGAAGACGGCGTTATGGTCGACCAGTCGACGGCGCAGGCATCGGATCGCGTCCCGAACTCGTTGTCGAGGGTTGGGAGGGTGATCGTCTCGCGGAAGATGCCGCCGGTGACATGCGGCAGTCCGGTCACCCGGCGGCTGTGTCGCCGTTCCCCAGGGTATCGAGCTGATAAACTGCCGATTCCGGGAAATGAGAACTCCGGATCGGAGCACTCTCGATGCGCCTCAAAGTCGCCGTCGCCCTGCTTGCTCTCTCGCTCGCCACGGCAGGATGCAGCGGCGGTGAGTCCGGCACCCCGGCTTCGTCGACTGCCGGCCACGCGGGACGGGCCACAACGATCACGCCCGGGGGCAACGCCGATTTCGCCGGCCTGGTCGACATCGGCGGGGGCCGGAAAATATATGTGGAATGCGCCGGTGCCGGCTCTCCCACGGTCGTGCTCGTCGCCGGGAAGGGCAACGGTGCTCACGACGGCTGGGGCGAGGTCCTCGATCCCACCGACCCCGTGCGCCAGTCGCCGGACGATCAGGTCGCCCTCGGCGAGGGGAACCTGGGGCCAAGCGACACAGCCGTGTTCCCCTCGGTCGCCAAATTCACCCGGGTCTGCGCGTATTCCCGTCCGGGCACGGGACTCGACGACCCGCAGACGTCCACCCCGGTGCCCCAGCCGCACCGAGTCGCAGACGCCGTCGCCGATCTGCACGCGGCGTTGGGCGCGGCGGGCGAATCCGGACCCTACGTTCTTGTCGGGCACTCGTACGGAGGCCTGATCGTCAGGCTCTTTGCGAGCATGTATCCCAGGGAGGTATCCGGTCTCGTCATGGAGGACGTCGTCTCGGAGTTCGAGACGGAAACGACGACCCCGGACGAGTTCGCGAACTGGGACAAACTGAACAGCACGACCGACGGGACGCACGAAGCCGTCCTGTTGATAGACGCCATCGACGAGATCCGCGCTGCACCCGCGATGCCCGATGTGCCTGCCGTCGTGCTGAGTTCGGACAAGCCCCCGAATCGTCAGGCGATCGAAGCGCAGAGCAAGGAATTCGGTGCGCTGCCGACATTCGGGGCGTGGCTCGCGGCGCACGATCTGCTGACGAAGTTCCTCCGCGCCGAGCACATCACGGGCACCAACAGCGGTCACAACATCGAGGTCTACCAGCCCAAGCTCGTGACGGACGCGATCCATACGGTGGTCGATCAGGCTCGCGGGAAGTGACATCCCGCAGGCGACACGGTCCCATCACCCGGGTCCCCGCGTGCCGGGGTGCTTCAGTCCGGCGGTTCACGGTGCCTCCGGCAAACGAGATCGAGTTCAACTACTCGATAGTCCGAATGTGCCGAGGACCCCGACCACCGCGTCGGTGAACACCACCGGTTGGATTGGTCCATCGAGCACATGTGCCCGCCGTCGGCGAGCCGCATCAGTCGTGCGGCCGAGATACCAGCGGCGTCCCCCTCGGCGATCGGACCGAAATCCACTGTTGTGCAACATTGTTGGTATGCCGATAAGGGCATTACGGCATTAGCCCTGGCAGGGGTCCTCGTAACGTCTGCCGGATCGCGAACTGCGACTCTCCGACTGCCGTACGCCCTGCCGGCGCCCGTCGATCCCGCCGCCCGCCAGCGGTCTGCGACGTCATCCCCGGATCCGTTGCGGGACAAGGCAGATAACCCGAGGATCGGCAGGCGCGGGTCGATCCGATGTCGGTGCTCCTGACGCTGCGGAGCGGGGAGTCGGCGCCGGATGCGGTCACCGGGTTGTGGAAGGACGGGTACCTCGACCGGTGTGAGGTGCAGCCGTTGTCGGAAGTCGAGACGGCGGAGTTGCTCGAGGCGGTGCTCGGGGGGCCGGTGGACAGTGCCACCGCGGCACGCCTGTGTGCGTTGGCTCGTGGCAGTGCGCTGTATTTGCGGCAGCTGGTCGAGAGCGGTCTCGAGTCCACTCGCCTACGGCAGGTCGGCGGGGTCTGGCGGTGGGAGGGACCGTCGCTGGTGTCTCAGGGTCTGTCCGAGCTGGTCGAGGCCCGGATGGGGAACCTGTCGGACCCGGTACTGGACGTGGTGGACGTCCTCGCTTTCGGTGAGCCGCTGCCGGTGTCCCTGCTCGCCGAAATGACCGACCCGGCCGCTGTCGAGCAGGCCGAGGCGTCCGGGTTGGTGCATGTGGCCGGCGACGACGTCCCGCTGCAGGCCCGGCTCGCGCATCCGCTGTACGGGGAGGTGCGCCGGCTGCGGACCGGCCCGCTGCGCGCGGCCCGGGTGTGCCGCCGTGTGGCGCAGGCGCTCGGGGAGGCCGACGACAACGGCGGCGCGGATGTCCTGCGCCGGGCGATGCTCACGCTCGACGCCGATGCCGCGTTAGGCGCCGAGGGTGAGGCGAATCCGGTGTTGTTCACCTCGGCCGCCCAGCGGGCGCTGGAGCTGTGTGACGTCGCCCTGGCTACACGGCTCGCCGGTGCCGCGGTGGCTGCCGGCGGTGGGTTCGTTCCGCATTTCCTCCTCGTCTACGCCCTGAGCATGAACGGTCAGGGCGAGGACGCCGAGCGTGAGGCGGCGCTCGCGATGGAGGCATCCACCGATGAGCAGCGGGTTCAGGTCGCCCTGTTGCGGGCGGGAAATCTGTTCTGGGCGCTCGGCCGGCCCGACCAGGCCGAGGCCACGCTGGACGCGGTCGACTTGCTGGCGACGACCATCGGCGCCGGTCCCGAGCTGGACGCGTTTCGCGCACCGATTTCGGCCTTTCTCGGCCGGCATGAGGACGCGATCCGGGCCGCAACGAAGGCGCTCGCATCGCCGTCGCTGCCCGATCTGGCGGTCGGGATGGCGAGCTGGGGTCTGACGCTCGGGCTCGGGGTTGTGGGCCGGGTCGACGAGATCGGACCGGTCGTCGACCGGGCCGCTGCCGCGGCGACACGAACAGCGGAGGGCCGCCTGCTGCTCCTGCCCGTCAAGAACTTCCAGATCGATGCGCTGCGCCTCGGCGGATACCTCGCGGAAGCCGAAGCTCTCGCGCGTGAGGAGGACGACACCTGGGAGGTACCCGGCCACGGACAGCTCATGGCGCTGTTCCTGCTGGGGTGCACGGCGCTCGGGCGCGGCAAGCTGCGCTCCGCGAGGCGCCGGCTGCGGGAGGCATACGCCGGATCCGCAACGGGCAACCAACCCACCTGGGCGCTCGCGTGTCAGCTGTATCTGACGCAGGCGGTGGCCATGTCCGGTGACACGGCCGCCGCCGAGCGGGAGTTGGCTGCCCTCGACGCGGCCATCCGCGATCACCCGGCGCCGAACATCCTCCACTCGATCCAACCGGAGATCATCCTGACCCGGGCGTGGGTGGCGGCCGCCCAAGGTACGGTCAGCCAGGCCATCGGGCTGGCGCACGCGACCGCCGACACCGCCAGGGCGACAGGGCAGCTCGCGCACGAGGTATATGCGCTGCACACCGCGGTGTGCTTCGGTGACAGCACCGTCACCGACCGACTGACCGAACTCGCCACTCAGGTGGACGGGCCACGAGCCCCCGCCGCAGCCGCGCAGGCAGCCGCGCTCGCCGCCGACGACGCCCACGCCCTGCTCGAGGTGTCCGAGCGGCTGGAACGGATGGGGGACCTGCTTGCCGCAGCCGATGCCGCCGCGCAGGCGACCACCGCTTACACCCAACACGGGCTGCGTGGGTCCGCGACCACCGCCGCCGCGCGTGAACACCGGCTGGCGAAGGAGTGCAAGGACGCGAAGACCCCGGCGCTGGCGCTGGCCCTCCGACCGCTGCCGCTGACCGCCCGGCAACGCGAGATCGGCGCCCTCGTCGCCCAGGGGATGTCCAACCAGCAGATCGCCGACCGCCTGACGATGTCGGTCCGCACTGTCGAGGGACACATCTACCGCGCCGGAACCAGGCTGGGTTTCACGAACCGCGCGGAGTTCGGTGCCCAGTTCCGTGACGACGCCCCCAGGGACTGAGCCTGACGGACGGCATCATCCACCACCGGGCTATCGCGATGTGCAGTGCCATCGAATCTGCGGCCCTCGGCGCTGGTGGCAGCCGTGCCCGGCGACATGCTGCCGGACACCGTCCCGGGAGATATCAACTCCGAGCAATCCGCGCTCAAGTGTCTCTACCTCGCAACCCGGGCCCTGGACCCTGACAGGGAAGGGCAGAGCACGTTGGGCGATGAGGTGGAAGCCGGCACTGAACGCTTTCGCAGGCGCCTTCGAGGGCCTGAGCACCCCGAGTGAGAAGTAAACCGATGCGCCAGAACCGGATCCACCGGAAAGTGACACTCCCTTCGCTTCAGGTGCGGCAGGTCGTCGAGATGGTTGTCGCACCTGAAGCGTGTGTCGGTCAGACAGTGCAGAGCGCTGCGATGGGGATTCCGATGAGCGGGACGAACAGCAACGGTGCGCATGCGACACCGAACCCCGGTCCGAGCGTCACGGGATGGATTGTCTCGGGCGCCGGTGGTGTCGGGGCCGGTGCTGCTGCTGCGACACCGCCGGCGCCAAGCGCGATGAGGGGTGCGATTGCGGTTGCTGCGATCGCGGTCTGGAATGTGTTCCTCTTCATGATGTTTCCTTCATTGGTGCGGCGGGACTGGCTACCGAGTGGATTCGTTCCCGGGACTGCTGCACGATCGGGTGACAGATTCGGTCACGCAGCCTGAGTGGCTGGCGTGGTCATGATTGTCTCGTATTCGACGGGGGTC